>JAJQIE010000021.1 GCA_021199395.1 Lachnospiraceae bacterium
CGACAGTCCATACAATGCGGCTGCCGGGACTGCCCAGACGGCCGGATCGTGCTACCAGGCTTCGCATGACGGTCTACTTTTCTTCCGCATCCCGCTGCCATATTGAAATAGAAGATCTTGGATTCGGGGGACTGTATAAATCCTCCGGACTGACCTGGAGCCGGGACATTCTGTTTTAACCGTCCCGGACAGAGGTATATGGCTGACAGTCTGCTACCGGGAATTGAGCCAGCAGGAATCAGCCGCAGCAAAAGAAAGACAGGAGGCGTCTATGAGCTACGATCTTTGCCTGCCGCGTCAGGCAAATCAGCCTTATTATATAGAAAATATCCGTACCGGTATCTACTCGCTGGAGGAATTGTGCTTTTATCTGTACAACAACCTCTGCCTGATCGATGAGACGATCATCAATGAAAAGCTCTGCGACTGGATTCGAGATGAGCTGTGCCTGAAGCGTCTGTACCGGCAGCTATATGAGCAGCTGGAGAAGATGGAATCCGGTTCGAGCCGGGACGCGTCTGCCTTTGTGCTGCCGATCTTTCGCGAGGCGGGGTATTTAAGCAGCCAGGAAATGCGTGATTTTCAGGATAGGCTTTCGAAGCTGGAGGTACAGTCTGATGAGATGAAACAGAAGCTGCGCGGCGATTATCTGGTAAAGGAAAAAATGTATGCGCGCGCGGTGTGGATGTACCGCCGGATTTTAAAGAACCGCAATCCCGGAAAGCTTGGTTCACAGTTCTATGCCTCGGTCTGGAACAATCTTGGCGCGGCCTGTGCCGGGCTGTTCCAGTTCGAGGAGGCGGCGGACTGCTTCTGGGAGTCCTACAGCCTGGTGAGGGCAAAGGAAACCTTCCGAAAATACGTCAGCGCATTGCCGATGTTTCTCTCTGAGGAAGAATATCAGGCGCGTCTGAAGGAATTGCGGGCGGACGATTACCTGGTCAGGAGCATTCAGGAGCACAATGCGAGGCTGTGCCAGAAGCCGGAATTTCTGGCATATAAGGAGCGGATGAAAAGTCGGCCTGCGGGCGAGGTGGCGGAAGAACTCAAAGAGCAGTATTCCAAAAGCACGCGGATCTGAGCGGATTTTAACCATTATTGTCTCCTTTTTGTTGACTTACATCGGGAAGGCATATATAATGTGCCTTGGCGAAGAAAGGAAGCATGAGCTGCTTTGCAATTGCACAGCAGCTTAGGATTTTTCACGGAACAGTCAGGTAATTTCGTGACAGATCCTCAGATTCTCAGGGAGAGAGACAGATGATTCATGAGCAGTTAAACAGCCGGTCTTCAGAAGAATGCGGTGCGATGAATGAGCTGCACGAGGAGTGCGGCGTATTTGGCATTTACGATTTTTCGGGTGAAGATGTGGCTTCCACGATATATTATGGCCTGTTTGCCCTGCAGCACCGTGGGCAGGAGAGCTGCGGCATCGCGGTCAGCGACACACACGGTCCAAAGGGCAGGGTGCTTTCCCACAAAGGGATGGGGCTGGTGAACGAGGTCTTTACCGGCGAGCACCTGTCACAGATGAAAGGGGATATCGGAATAGGCCATGTCCGTTATTCGACAGCGGGCGCGAGCACGCGCGAGAATGCGCAGCCTCTGGTGCTCAATTATATCAAGGGTACGCTGGCGCTGGCGCACAACGGCAATCTGATCAACACGCCGGAGCTCCGCAGAGAGCTGGAGATGGGCGGCGCGATTTTCCAGACGACAATTGATACAGAAGTGATTGCCTACCATATTGCGCGGGAGCGCGTGAGGACAGGCAATGTCGAACAGGCAGTGGCGAATGCGATGAAGAAGCTGAAGGGAGCGTATTCACTGATTATTATGTCCCCGCGCAAGCTGATCGGCGCAAGAGATCCGTATGGATTCCGCCCTCTGTGTATTGGCAGGCGCGACAATGCATACATACTGGCGTCCGAGACCTGCGCGCTGGATACGATAGGCGCGGAGTTTGTGCGGGATGTGGAGCCGGGAGAGATTGTGACGATCACGCCTAAGGAAGGGATCGTGTCCGACCGCAGCATGTGCTTCCCCAAGGAGCGGCAGTGCGAGACGGCGAGGTGCGTATTTGAATATATTTATTTTGGAAGGGCGGACAGCTATCTGGACGGCGTCAGCGTTTACAATTCCCGCATCCGTGCGGGGCGCGCGCTGGCAAAGGATTCGCCCGTGGAGGCGGATCTGGTGGTCGGGGTTCCGGAGTCCGGAAATGTTGCGGCTCTCGGCTATTCCCTGGAGTCCGGTATTCCCTACGGGATGGCGTTTATGAAAAACAGCTATGTCGGGCGCACCTTTATCAAGCCCAAGCAGAGCAACCGCGAATCCAGCGTGCGCGTAAAGCTCAATGTCCTGCGCGACGCGGTGGAGGGCAGACGGGTCATTATGATCGACGACTCGATCGTGCGCGGTACAACGAGCGATCGGATCGTGCGTATGCTCCGCGAGGCCGGGGCAAAGGAAGTACATATGCGCGTCAGCTCGCCGCCGTTTCTGTATCCGTGTTATTTCGGCACGGACGTACCGGCGCGGGAGCAGCTGATCGCGTACAACAGAGAGATCGAGGATATCTGCAGGATCATCGGCGCGGACAGTTTAGCCTATTTGCAGCTGGATCGGCTGCGGGAGCTGACAGACGGGCTGCCGTTCTGCAACGGCTGTTTTACGGGAAACTATCCGATGGAGCCTCCAGTGGAGGACATCCGCGGGGATTATGATAAATAATAGTAAACGATGTAAGGCGTTTTACCTTGCGTCGGAGAACAGGCAGATATAAAGCGACAGAGAAAACAGCGGAAAAGGTAAAAACAGGAATAAGAACAGGAGAACAGTATGGATACAGACAGATACCAGAGCCCATTGACAGAGCGGTACGCCAGCCGGGAGATGCAGTATATTTTCTCTCCGGACAAAAAATTCCGCACCTGGAGACGGTTGTGGATCGCGCTGGCAGAAACAGAGCAGGCGCTGGGACTGCCCATTACGGATGAGCAGATTGCGGAGATGAAAGAGCATCAGGACGAGATCAATTACGATGTGGCGAAGGAGCGGGAGAAAGCGGTCCGCCATGACGTCATGTCCCATGTGTACGCCTATGGAGTACAGTGCCCTAAGGCAAAGCCGATCATCCATCTCGGCGCGACCTCCTGCTATGTGGGAGATAATACCGATATTATTGTTATGACAGAGGCGCTTCGCCTTGTAAAGAAAAAGCTGGTCAATGTCATCGCGCAGCTGACAGATTTTGCGCTCAGGTATAAGGAGCTTCCGACGCTCGCTTTCACGCATTTCCAGCCGGCGCAGCCGACGACGGTTGGAAAACGCGCGACGCTCTGGGCACAGGAGTTTGTGATGGATCTGGAGGATCTGGATTATGTCCTTTCTACGATGAAGCTGCTCGGCTCCAAGGGAACGACGGGGACGCAGGCGAGCTTTCTGGAGCTCTTTGACGGCGACCAGGAAAAGATTGACCGTATTGACCCGATGATTGCGGAAAAGATGGGCTTTGCCTCCTGCGTGGCGGTATCCGGGCAGACCTATTCGCGCAAGACGGATACAAGAGTGCTCAATGTGCTTGCCGGCATTGCCGCGAGCGCGCATAAGATGTCCAACGATATCCGCCTTCTTCAGCATTTAAAAGAGGTGGAAGAGCCGTTTGAGAAAACGCAGATCGGCTCGTCCGCGATGGCCTACAAGCGCAATCCGATGCGCAGCGAGCGCATTGCTTCACTGTCGCGCTATGTGCTTTGTGACGCGCTGAACCCGGCTGTCACATCGTCCTGCCAGTGGTTTGAGCGCACGCTGGATGATTCCGCGAACAAGCGGCTTTCCGTGCCGGAGGCGTTCCTTGCGGTGGACGGTATTCTGGATCTGTGCCTGAATGTCACGGATGGACTGAAGGTATACCCTAAGGTCATTGAGAAGCACCTGATGGCGGAGCTGCCGTTCATGGCGACGGAGAACATCATGATGGATGCGGTTAAGGCGGGAGGGGATCGCCAGGAGCTGCATGAGAAAATCCGCGAGCTTTCGATGGAGGCGGGAAAAACCGTTAAAGAAGAAGGGAAAGACAACAATCTCCTGGAGCTGATCGCGGCGGATCCGGCGTTTAACCTGTCGCTTGAGGAGCTGCAGAGATCTATGGATCCGTCCCGTTATACCGGCCGCTCAAAGGAGCAGGTCGAGCGGTTCGCGGAGACGGTGGTTCGGCCGATACTGGAAGAAAATGAAGAACTGCTTGGTGTCACGGCGGAAATCAATGTTTGATAGAGGAGGATTCTATTATGGTACAGGCAATTGTAGGAGCGAACTGGGGAGACGAGGGAAAAGGAAAGATCACGGACATGCTGGCGGAAAAAGCGGATATTATCGTACGGTTTCAGGGTGGTGCGAACGCCGGCCATACGATTATCAATAATTATGGCAAATTTGCGCTGCATACGCTGCCGTCCGGCGTCTTTTACGCTCATACGACAAGCATCATCGGAAACGGCGTCGCTCTGAACATCCCGCTTCTGACAAAAGAGCTCCGGAGCCTTGTGGACCGCGGCGTCCCGATGCCGCATATTCTGGTATCAGACCGTGCCCAGATTGTTATGTCGTATCATATTCTGCTCGATTCCTATGAGGAGGAGCGGCTGGGAGGGAAATCCTTCGGTTCGACGAAATCCGGTATCGCGCCGTTTTATTCGGATAAATTCGCAAAGATCGGTTTTCAGGTGAGCGAGCTTTTTGATGAGGACACCCTAAAAGAGAAGGCGCAGCGCATCTGTGATCTGAAAAATCCGATTCTGGAGCATTTGTATCACAAGCCGCTTCTTACTGTAGAGGGGCTTCTTGAAGAACTGCATGGCTACCGTGACAGCATTGCTCCGTTTGTCGGCAATACCGGCGCGTTTCTTTCGCAGGCGTTAAAGGATGGAAAGACTGTTCTGCTGGAAGGACAGCTCGGCACGCTGAAGGATCCGGATCACGGTATTTATCCGATGGTTACCTCTTCTTCTACGCTGGCGGGCTACGGCGCGGTAGGCGCGGGTGTGCCGCCCTACGAGATCCGGCGCATTGTAGCGGTCTGCAAGGCATACTCCAGCGCGGTGGGCGCGGGGGCGTTTGTCAGCGAGATTTTTGGCGAGGAGGCGGATGCGCTGCGCAATCACGGCGGAGACGGCGGCGAATACGGAGCGACGACGGGGCGTCCGAGAAGAATGGGATGGTTTGACTGCGTGGCTTCCAGATATGGCTGTCGGATGCAGGGTGCGACAGAGGTCGCGTTTACCGTCCTTGATGCGCTCGGATATCTGGATGAGATACCGGTCTGTGTCGGATATGAGATCGACGGCGAAGTGACTGCTGATTTTCCGACGACCGCCCGGCTTGAAAAGGCAAAGCCGGTGCTTGAGGTTCTCCCCGGATGGAAATGCGACATCCGCGGTATCCGCAGATATGAGGAGCTGCCGGAGAACTGCCGCAATTACATTGAATTTGTGGAGAAGCAGATCGGATTTCCGATTACAATGGTTTCCAACGGCCCTGCGAGAGAGGATATTATCTACAGATAAACAGGGAATTCAAAGACAGAGGATAAAAAGTGCGGAAAAGTCCGCGAATATCGTTATAAATGTTAAGTGGAGATAGACTATGAATATTCTGGTACTTGCCGGAGGATACAGCCCGGAGCGGAACGTTTCTTTGAGCTCCGGCGCCATGATTGCCGGTGCGCTGCGCGAAAAGGGACACAATGTGGCGGTTCTGGACTCCTACATCGGTGTCAGCGATGCTGAGATTTACGCGGAGCTTCATTCTGCGAAAAGCGGTTCCGCGCCGGAGGAGGACAGTTCGGGTGAAGCCGGACTGGATGGAACTGCGTCAGACGGGATCGTGTCGGGCGGGTTTGCCCCGCATATTCAGAATGCGGATATCCGGCGTTACCTGGAGCGCTTATTTGAGAAGGGGATCTGTGAGGAGTGGAAGACAATATCGACCGCTGTGCCGGATCTGGCGGCTTTGAAGGCGGCGAATCCGGACTGTAAAAACCGGTTGCTCGGTCCGAATGTCCTGCGCCTATGCAGGGAAGCGGACGTCGTCTTTCTGGCGCTTCATGGGGGAAGCGGAGAGGACGGCAGGATACCGGCCGCTCTGGATCTGATGGGCGTGCATTACACAGGATCGGACTATCTGGGAAGCGGGATAGCCATGAATAAGCACCTGACAAAGATTCTTGCAAAGGAAGCGGGCGTCAGCGTCCCGGACTGGGAGATCCGCGATATTCCGGATGAAGCCGCGATCGAGGCCGCGCTGTGCGAGGTATCGCTTCCAATTGTGGTGAAAGTGATCGACGGCGGTTCTTCTATCGGCGTCTATATTGCAAAGACGGCCGGAGAATTAAGGGCCGCGCTCGAAGCCAACCGGGGTTCCCGCCTGATTTTCGAGCAGTACATCGAGGGACGGGAGATTCAGATGGGATTTTTAAACGGAAAAGCGCTCCCCTCGATTGAGATTGTCGTAGACAAAGCGTTTTATAATTATGAAAACAAATACCAGAAGGGGCTCGCTTATGAGCATACGCCTGCGG
>JAJQIE010000031.1 GCA_021199395.1 Lachnospiraceae bacterium
GGGGATGGAGCATCTGGCTGATCTGGTAAGCAGCCAGCTTTCTTTGGATTTCCGGTGGGAAAAGGGTGCGGGCGCGGCCGGGGGTCTCGGCTGGGGTCTTCTGGTTTTCACCGGGGCCAGACTCAGGAGAGGGATCGAGACGGTTCTGGATATCTGTGATTTTGACGCGGGCGCACAGTGGGCGGATATTATCGTGACGGGGGAAGGACAGATTGACGGTCAGTCTGTCTGCGGCAAGGTGATTGATGGCGTTGCGCACAGGGCGCAGACTTATGGGAAGCCGGTTATCGCGATTGCCGGAAGTCTTGCGGACAATGCGACGGAGGTCTATCAGGCGGGGATCATGAGTATGGAGGCATGTGTGTGCAGGCCGATGCCCGTGTCCCTGGCGATTGAGAACGCCAGACCTTATCTGGAGGATGCGGCGGAGCGGATTTTCCGGGCAGTTTTCCTGGGGATGCAGATAAAAGCTAATTTGGAGAAGACATTATGAATCTTGATTTAAGTGGAAAAAAAGCAATTGTCACAGGAGGCGGCAGAGGGCTGTGCAAAAGTATTGCTGAAGGATTCCATGAGTCCGGAGCGGAGGTCGTTCTTGTAGGAAGCTCTGCGGCAGCGAAGGAGACAGCCGCCGGGATGGATTCCTCCTCTGCGAGGGTGTATGGCGTCAGCGGGGATCTCTCTGATAGAGAAAGCCTTACGGGAATATTTGATGAGTGTCTTGCTCTGCTTGGCGGAGAAGTAGACATTTTAGTAAATGGAGCTGGCGTCCAGTATCGCTGTGATGCGGTCGATTTTCCCACGGAGGAATGGGAGCGGATCCTGACGCTGAATCTGAGCTCTGTGTTTTTCCTTTCGCAGCTTGCGGGAAGGATTATGCTGAAAAAACAGTATGGGAAAATTATTAATATTGCATCCATGACATCTTTTTTCGGGAGTGTACGGATACCGGCGTATTCCGCATCAAAAGGGGGCGTTGCCCAGCTCACGAAAGCGCTGTCTAATGAATGGGCGCCTCACGGAATTAATGTCAATGCGATTGCCCCAGGATATATGGCTACCCGGATCACGGCTGATCTGAAAACAAGCTCCCCGGAACAATATCGGGAGATTACATCCAGAATCCCCCTGGGAAGATGGGGGACGGGGGAAGACCTGAAGGGGCTGGCTGTATTTCTCGCTTCCGATGCTTCCGCTTATATTTCAGGCGCGGTGATTCCTGTGGACGGAGGTTATCTTGGAAAATAAATTTTTAGAAAGAAGGAGGAAATGAAAATGAATGCAGGAATCTTAATTCAGGCATTAATCAACGGAATTATGGTTGGCGGCATTTACGCGATGATTGGCATGAGCTTAAACCTGATCTTCGGTGTGATGAAAATTGTCAATTTCTGCCAGGGAGAAATTCTGATGGTAGGTATGTATGTGACATACCTGTTGTATTCGGAACTTGGGCTTGATCCTTTTGTGGCAATTCCGCTGGTAGCTGTCATCATGTTTTTCTTTGGCGTGCTGGTGCAGGTGTCTCTGATTACCCGGTCAATCAAGGAGGATGGAGATCAGAATATTCTGTTCCTGACCTGCTGCCTGGGCACGCTCCTGTCAAACCTGTTTCTTCTGGTGTTTAAGTCAGACTATCGGACGGTACAGAGCGTATTCAGCAATCAGGTGCTTACGGTGGGAGGAATGAACATCAGTGTGACCAGACTTCTGGGATTCTTCGTACTTTGCGCTGTGACAGTGTTGATTTTCCTCATGCTGAAGCATACAAAGCTTGGAAAACAGATTCGCGCGACGTCACAGAATGCTGTTGGCGCACAGGTAACGGGGATTAAAACAAAATTTGTATATGCCTGTACCTATGGAATTGGTTCGGCGATTGCGGGAATCGCCGGTGCCTGCCTGATGTCTTATTACTACGTGTTTCCGTCTGTCGGCAATACCTATGGAACACGGTCGTTTATCGTAGTAACTATGGGCGGACTTGGAAGTGTTTTCGGAGCCTTTTTCGGCGGCATTGCGCTTGGCGTTATGGAGACGGTCGGATCCGTTGTGGTAGGTGCCGCATTTAAGGATACTCTGGTTTTCGTCGCCTTTATTCTGATACTGGTAATAAAAGAGAATCTGAATATCCGGAGGAAAAGGGGGTAACGGACATGAAAGGAAAAATGAGTATACGCTATATTTTGGTCGCGCTGTTGCTTTTGATTGTTGCGCTGGTTCCCCTTGTGATTGACACACCATACATTCTGGGGATTTTTGTTACTACATTTTATGTTGCCTGCTGTACGCTGGCATGGAGCGTGCTTGGAGGCCTCACCGGCCAGATTTCACTGGGACATGCCGGTTTTATGGGGATTGGAGCGTACATAGCGGCAATTCTGATGAATAACGCCGGGATATCGCCATGGATATCCATGATTATCGCCTTTTTTGTGGTAGGCCTGCTTGCGGCGGTTCTTCTGTCGCCCTGCTTTGTTCTCTCAGGCGCTTATTTCACTCTGGTTACCATTGCGTTCGCGGAGGCTTTCCGGAACCTGTTTACGAACTGGTCCTATGTGGGCAGCGGACAGGGAATCCTTATCCCTATGAAGGGAAACAGCCTGTATATCATGAGATGGGTTTCAAAGGTTCCATATTATTATATTTCGCTGATTATGCTTGTGATTTTCTTCCTTGTCCTGAAAAAGATTGACCGCTCCAAGCTCGGATATGCGCTGAAGACGATTCGGGAGGATGAGGATACGGCAAATGCGGTAGGAATCAATCCGTTTAAGTATAAGTTTATTGCGACATTCATCAGTACCGGTATGATCGCGATTGTCGGAGTGTTTTACGCGAATTATATCGGCTATATCAATCCGGACATTTTAAAACATTCCCAGAGCCTGACCTATGTGCTGCCGGCGATTATCGGCGGAATTGGCAGCGTGACCGGTTCTCTTCTGGGTGCGGTGATTGCCACGCCCCTGTCGGAATTTCTGAATGCTTCTCTTTCCGGCATCGCGGGAGGTTTAAACCTGGTTGTATATGCGGCGATTGTTATTCTCATAGTTTTGTTTCAGCCGTCAGGTATTATGGGATGGTATGACCACAGCAAAGTCAGAAAAGCGGTAAACAGCAAACTGGATGCGATTGACAGCCGACTTTTTGGCAGAAAGGATGAGGGGTGATCTTGTGGCGGAGCTTTTGGAAATAAAAAATCTTACTAAAAACTTCCGCGGTCTGAAAGCGGTAGATAATGTCAGCTTTCAGGTAGAAAAAGGAAGTATCACCGGAATTATCGGAAGCAATGGCGCCGGGAAAACAACGGTGTTCAATATGATCAGCGGTGTGTTTGCTCCTACCTCCGGAAATATCATTTATAATGGAAAAGATATCACCGGGACGAAGGCATGCTATTACACGGAAATGGGAATTGCCAGAACCTTTCAGATCATGAAGCCTCTGCGCAATATGACCGTTCTGGACAATGTGATTTCAGGGGCGCTTTTCGGAAGAAAGCATCTGAATAAGGCCAGCGAGGCGAGAGAATATGCGCTGGAGGTTCTGGAGTTCACTGGCTTATATGAAAAAAAGGATCTTTATCCTAAGGATATGGGTACTCCGTACAAAAAAAGGCTGGAGGTAGCGCGTGCGCTTGCCACGGACCCTGAGCTGCTTTTGCTGGACGAGGTAATGGCAGGGCTGAACCCCACGGAAACGGACGAAGCGGTAGAGCTTTTCCGGAAAATCAATGAGAATGGAACGACCATTCTTCTGATTGAACACATCATGCGGGCTGTTGCCAGCCTTTGCCAGAAGGTGGTCGTGATGCACCATGGAGAAAAAATTACTGAAGGGACTCCGGAACAGGTGATGAATGATCCCTATGTTATTGAGATTTACCTTGGAAAGGAGGAGGACTAGATGGCTGAAAAATATTTTCAGGTCGATAAGCTCAGCGTGAAATATGGCGACATTCAGGTTCTCTGGGATATCAGTTTTGAGGCGGAGCGGGGGGAGATCATTGCCCTGGTAGGAAGCAATGGCGCCGGGAAAAGCACCTGCGTGAAAGCAGTCAGCGGGCTTCAGAAGACCTGTGGCGGAACCATTCGCTTTGACGGAAAGGATCTGACCGGCGGAAATTGCAGGAGCATGATTGATCACGGAATTATCCTTTGTCCGGAAGGGAGGCAGCTGTTTCCTGAAATGACGGTTTATGAAAATCTGGAGATGGGAGCCTGCAGTAAGGAATCCTCGGCGAAGAAAAAAGAATCGATCGAAAGAGCCTTTTCCTGGTTCCCGATTCTGAAAGAGAGGGCAAAGCAGGCGGCCGGGACGCTGTCCGGCGGTGAACAGCAGATGGTTGCTTTTTCCAGAGCGATGATGGGGCTTCCCAAGCTTCTTCTGATGGATGAGCCGTCACTTGGCCTTGCGCCGAATATTGTGGACGACATCTTTCGGATTGCGAAAGAAATCTCCGGGGAAACCGGTCTTACCATTGTCCTGGTTGAGCAGGATGTGAAAAAGGCATTGAAGCTGGCGAACCGGGGCTATGTGTTGGAAAATGGAGTCATCAACATAGAGGGAACGGCAAAAGAGCTTCTGAACAATGAGGAGGTCAAGAAAGCCTACCTTGGAATCTGACGGCTTTATTCTGACGTATTTTATCCGGGGAAACCGGAAAAAATAAAAAATAAAATGGAGGTAAGTAAAATGAAGAAAAAAATGGTAGCAATTGGATTGGCAGCGACTATGGTTGTATCTTCTATGGCCATCGGGATGTCTGCCTATGCAGAGGACAGCGATCCGATCCTGATCGGAGCAGTGTATCCGATGACCGGAGACCTTGCTGACTCTGGAAAGACGATGCAGCAGGGCATTGATATGGCAATTGATGAGATCAATGAGGCAGGCGGTATCGATGGCAGGGAAATCGAGGTAATCTATGGCGATACGCAGGGAGATTCCGCAACAGGAATGTCTGAGGCAGAACGTCTGATCACGCAGGAAAATGTAGACGTACTGATTGGATGCTATCAGTCTGGCGTTACCGCGACGGTAGCACAGATTGCGGAGCCGTATGGTGTTCCGCTTATTACCGAGAATGCGACGTCGGATGCGCTGACGGCGAACGGATATGAGTATTTCTTCCGTCTTGCTCCTACAAACATGATGTTTGTACGTGACATGATTGATTACATTAAGGAAGCATCAGAGAATGACAGTGAAGTTGCGGGAAGCAGCGTGGCTGTATTTACGGATAACTCAGAAGTAGGGCAGCAGACGGTAGAGTGGACCGAATACTGGGCTGGGGAGAATGACATTGAATACCTTGGTTCTGTTCTTTACACTTCCGGCGCGGCAGATCTTTCTTCGGAGGTACTGCAGCTGAAGTCCATGGATGCGGATGTAGTAGTGGCAGACTGCTATGTATCGGACGCAATTCTTTTCACAAAGACGCTGAATGAGCAGGGATATTCACCGAGCATGATCATCTGCAAGGGCAATGGATTTACAGAGGCTGCTTATCTTGAAGGCGTTGGTTCTCTGGCGAATGGCGTTGTTGTTGCTACTGAGTTCGTAGTTGGCTCTAAGGGCGAGGAAATCACTGATAAGTATTATGAGCTCTATGGAGAGGATATGAACGGACATTCCGCAGAAGCTTATACATCGACCTGGGTTCTCATCGACGCATTTAAGAATAGTGTTGAGGCTGGGAACGAGATCAACAATGAAACGATTAAGGATGAGCTCTCTGTAATCGAGATCGATGGAACCTTCTCGAACGGAAATGAAATCATTCTTCCGTATGACCGGATTGCTTTTGAAGAGGATGAGTTCAACGGAAGTCCGTATCTGAACCAGAACCTGTCCGCGACAGTAACGGTTACCCAGATTCAGGACGAAGAGTATGTTACAATCTGGCCGTATGAGATTGCAGCGACTGATCTGGTATACCCGGCTCAGTATCAGTAAATCTGCATCATATACATGACTGCTGATTCATTCACCAAACTGGCGTCCGGCATTTGCCGGGCGCCTGATTTATGCGCAGGGGCAGACAGAGAAGTTTTGCGCTTTACGGCGCACCTGCCCCGCGGGCGAGTATACCTGTTAAAGAGGTTTCAGAATGGAGGAAACACCATGATTCGTTCCGAATTTAAAACAGAAAAAGTGACTGAGCACATCACCAGGATTTACGCATTCTGCTCGGAACAAATGTATCTGGTAGAAGGGAAGGAACGAGCGGCACTTCTGGACTCCGGCAGCGGAATCGGATCTGTAAGGCCATTGATTGCCCGACTGACAGTCAGGCCGGTTACAGTGCTGCTGACGCATGGGCATGTGGATCATGCAATGGGGGCGTCGGAATTTCCGGCGGAGGATGTCTATATTAATCAGGAGGATGCGTATATTTACCGGAAACACTGTACGCTGGAATTCCGGAGGAAGAGCCTGTGGATGCAGGAAACAGACGATCTGGTGACGGATGAGGACTTTACTCCGATGGTGCCAATTGAGAGCTGGCATGACTTAAAGGAAGGAGATTTTTTTGACCTTGGGGGAATCTCAGTGGAAATCCATGCCTGTCCCGGCCATACCAGAGGAAGCCTTGTGATGCTGATCCCTGAAGAACGGACGGTATTGCTTGGAGATGCCTGCAGCCACAGTACCTTTCTTTTTCAGGATTACTCGACTTCTCTGGAGGAATACCGGGTGAGCCTGAGCAGGCTCAGGGAAAAGCTGGAGAGTCGATTTGACATGGCTTTGTCCTCTCATGGAAGCGGTATGCTTGCCAAAGATGTGGTGGATGACAATCTTTCTCTGTGCGAACAAATCCTGGCAGGGGAAATCCATGGCTTCCCAATGGAATTGAGGGGAACCATGGCATTGCGCGCTCGGAAGCATGTGAGTCAGGGGCATGGGAATATTTTTTATAATCCGGCGCGTATATACAGAAGCGGGAGCGTTTGAAAGCTGCCATTTGTTATAAGTCAGACCTCCTTATTTTTAAGTTGCAGAGAGAGCTTATCGCATGCTATACTATTGGAAAAACGTGGTATGAATCGGGATTCGCGGGGAAGAAAAGTGATTCCGAAAACATAGATTTGCTTTCCAAAGAGGTGAGGAGGGCGCTTTATGAGAAAGACAGTCGCTATAGGGATTCAGGATTATCAGACAATCATCGAACAGGATTGTTTTTATATTGATAAGACGGACTTTATCCGGGAGTGGTGGGAGAGCAAAGACTGCGTGACATTAATTACCCGTCCGCGCCGTTTTGGAAAAACATTGAATATGAGTATGACAGAGAAATTTTTCTCTTTGAAATACGCAGAACGGGGGGATCTTTTCGAAGGCATGTCCATATGGAACGATGAGAAATACCGTTCCATGCAGGGAACCTGGCCGGTGATTGCACTTTCGTTTGCGGCGGTGAAGGAGACTGATTTTGCCACCGCAAAGATTCGAATCAATCAGATAATCGAGCGATTGTATATTGAATTCGAGTTTATACGTGACAGCGACAGGATGACTGACCGTGACAGAAGAGCGTTTGATCGTATATCTACGGATATGCCGGAGGTATATGCGACTTATGCACTGAATCAGCTTTCTGACTATTTATACCGGTATTATGGGAGGAAAGTGCTTATCCTGCTTGATGAATATGATACGCCCATGCAGGAGGCGTATGTGAATGGATATTGGAACCAGATGGTGAACTTTATGAGGAATCTTTTTAATTCCACATTCAAGACAAATCCCTGGCTTGAGCGTGCGCTGCTGACAGGGATTACAAGGGTTAGTAAAGAATCTGTTTTCTCTGATATGAACAACCTTGAATTGATAACAACGACGTCAGATAAATATGAGACTTCTTTTGGATTTACTGAAAATGAAGTTTTTGATGCAATGGATTTATGTGGGTTAGGACAGAAAAAAGAAAGCGCAAAATTCTGGTATGATGGCTTTTGTTTTGGAAGATGCAGGGATATATATAATCCGTGGTCGATTTTAAATTTCCTTGATAAAGGGAGATTTGATGCGTATTGGGCAAACACGAGCGCAAATTCTCTGGTTAGCAAGCTGATCCGGGAGGGCGGGCCGGATATTAAGAAATCATTTGAGAAATTGCTTCTGGGAGAGACACTTCGATGTGTGATAGATGAGCAGGTTGTCTATGACCAGCTTGACGGAAACGAATCCGCCATCTGGAGTCTGCTGCTTGCCTGTGGTTATTTGAAGGTTCTTGATTATGAGGAACAGGATCAGTATGAAAAGGTATATGCGGGTGTTTTTTATGAATTGGCAATCACTAATTTTGAGACCAGGCAGATGTTCGAACGGATGGTTTCGGGGTGGTTTGAACCGGTCAGAACGGATTACAATGATTTTATCAAAGCGTTGCTTCTGTGCGACAGGCGGGCAATGAACCGTTATATGAACAGGGTCGCACTTCAGACCTTTAGTTTTTTTGATACGGGAAAACAACCGTCGGAGCTGGAGCCTGAACGTTTTTATCATGGATTTGTGCTGGGGCTGATTGTGGATTTGCGTGAGCGGTATCGTGTTTTGTCGAACAGAGAAAGTGGTTTTGGACGTTATGATGTCGTTCTGGAACCGAGAAACCCCTTGCAGGATCCGGCGTTTATTCTGGAATTCAAAGTTCACGACCCGGAAAGGGAAGAGACATTAGACCAGACCGTTCAGGATGCGCTTGGCCAGATTGGGAAGATGCGGTATACAGAAAGTCTCATAGACTATGGCGTGCCAAAAGAGCGAATTTATCCCCTGGGATTTGCATTTGAGGGGAAAACGGTACTGATTGGATAGAGGGAGAACAGTTTCTCTGCTGGAGGCGGAGGGGATTGTGTTTGAGGATGGGAAAGTAAATCTTGAGAAATATCAGTGGAGGAAAGTGCTGTTTTGAACAATGTTTTTGCTCCCGGAAGCCTGAAAGCACTCAGAATCCGTTCAGAGCAGCGCAGATGCTCCCGACGGCTTCCGCGACGCTCAGGCCTGTAATATCGACGGCAATATCCGCGTATTTTTCATAGAGGGGGATTCGCTCCGCGTAAAGGTCAGAAAGAGTCTGGCCGGGCTTCACAGTGACGCCTCTTTTTGTCAGATCGCCAAGTCTGTGGGCAAGCTCCTCACAGGTGATTTTCAGGTAAATGATTTTTCCAACAGAGCGCAGATGCTCCATGGCCTGTGCTCCGTATACAACGCTGCCGCCGGTCGCAATGACGCTGGCGGCAGTTTCAATTTCAGCATTGACGCGGTTCTCGATCTCATGAAACCCATCGAGCCCCTCCGTCTCAATGATCTGCCAGAGAAGCCTGTTTTCGGACTTCTGTATCAGAAGATCTGAGTCAATAAAATCATATCCGAGCACCTTCGCGAGTACGATTCCAACCGTGCTTTTTCCAGCGCCCGGCATACCGATCAAAATAATGTTATCATTCATAAACAAATCCCTCAATATAAGTTTGCCTTTATGCCAGGATTGCGCTGAGTGCGCCCAACAGGCCGTTGCTGGCGAGCGCCATAATGACTCCTGCGAGCAGCACGCCGAGTATGACGGCGACGGTAGTAGATTTGAAATCCATCTTCAGGATACTGGCCGCAAGCGTACCGGTCCAGGCGCCGGTGCCGGGCAGGGGGATCCCCACAAATAACACCAATGCCAGAAAAAGCCCTCTTCCGGCTTTTGCCTGGAGCTTTTGTCCCCCATGCTCACCCTTTTCGAGCAGGAAGGTAAAGAGCCTGCCGATGACCGGCTTATCCTTTCCCCATTCCAGGACTCTGCGGGCAAACAGGTAGATAAAGGGAACCGGGATCATGTTGCCGATGATAGCGATTATGTAAGTGGGAAGCGTCGGCAGTCCAAAAAGCACGCCATAGGGGATAGCGCCCCTAAGCTCGATGACAGGGAGCATAGAAATCAGAAATACAATCAGATAGCTTTTCATAAAAGAATCATTCTCCTTACTACATGATTTTTCTTGCGCGGCTTTCATTATACATGAAAAGTACGGATTCGGATAGCCCTTTTTTGTTTCGGCTGTCTGAATTTATGAATGAAATCGCAGCTCCCGGAGATAATATGAAACAAGGGACAAAATCATACCCTTTTGTTGTTCGAATCATAATCTGAAGAAATCGGGACATATTTGAAAAGCCTTAGCTGTAAAGCGCTGCGCGTCCGATGTCCCGTATGAAAGGCGTGCAGGTCGGAAAAGGAGGAAAATCATGGCGGAAGCGCAGAAAATATACTGGAAGCTCTGGCAAAATGCCGCATGCATGAAGCATCTGCTTCCTCTGGATGAGAGCTTTGATCTGATCCAGAGGGATATACAGGTCGGAGGCAGAGATGCCTCTTTCTATTTTCTGGACGGGATGATGAATGATGAAGCAATGCTGAAAATACTGGATTCTGTCCTGAAAACGACGCCGGAGGAGATGCCGCAGAATGCGGAAGGCTTTATCCGGATCATTCCATACTCAGAGGTGGATCTGGTTCATGACTTTGATCAGGCTGTGCGGGCGGTGCTGTCAGGGATACCGGTGATGTTTGTGGACGGATACGGAGACGCGATCGCGATTGATTGCCGTACCTATCCGGTCCGAAGCGTGGATGAACCGGGAATGGACAAGTCTCTGCGCGGCTCAAAGGACGGCTTTGTGGAAACGATTGTGTTTGATACGGCACTGATCCGCAGACGGATCCGCGATCCGAATCTCGTCATGGAGATCCTGGAGGTCGGAGAGGCGTCGCGCTCAGATGTGGTGCTTTGTTATATGAAAAATCTCATCGATCCTAAGCTGCTGGAAACGGTGCGTACCCGGATCCAGGCAATCCGGACACCGGATCTGTGCATGAACCAGCAGAGTCTGGCGGAGGCGCTGATCGGCACGCGCTGGTACAATCCGTTTCCCAAATTTAAGTTTACGGAGCGACCGGACACGACTGCGGCATGCATTATGGAGGGAAAGCTGGCAATTCTGGTAGATAACGCCCCATCGGCAATGATTCTGCCAACCTCCGTTTTTGATATGATCGAGGAGGCAAATGATTATTACTTTCCGGCATGGACTTCCCTGTACCTTAAAATCGCCCGTGTCCTGATTTTGATCGTGACCGTTTTCCTGACGCCGGTCTTTCTGCTGTTCATGCAGAATCCGCAGTGGCTTCCACCGCTCTTTGATTTTGTGCTCGTGCGCGATATCGTCAATATCCCGCTGATCTGGCAGTTTCTGATCCTGGAGCTGGCGATCGACGGCCTGCGGCTGGCAGCGCTGAATACGCCGAATATGCTGAGCACGCCATTAAGCATATTTGCCGGACTGGTGCTTGGCGAGTTTTCAGTGACCTCTGGCTGGTTTAATACAGAAGCCATGCTTTACATGGCATTTGTGGCCGTCGCAAACTATACGCAGCCGAATTTCGAACTGGGGTACGCGGTGAAATTCATGCGGATCATTTTGCTGGTCCTGACTGCTGTGTTTGACCTGCCCGGATTTATTATAGGCTGTATCATCCTGCTTTTGCTGCTCTGCACAAATAAGACACTGTCCGGCAGGAATTACCTGAATGTGAAGCTGAATTAAAAAACTGTGTAGTTTATGCCTCTTTTGTACAAAAGAGGCATAAAATTTACACAATACACGATAATAATTCGTGAAAAAGAACAATTTATTCGAAAATATGTTGCCTGAATTTGTGATTTATAGTATAATTCAGGAAAATAAAAGGAGGTATCTTTTATGGAAAGCAGAGCAACAAAGATTGCGTCAAAGGTGAACAGCAACGTGATTATCCGGACGATTCCGGGGCATTTTGCCACGAATCATTCCCATATCAACAATTATGTGGATATGACGATTATGAAGTGCAGGAAGAGCGAGGCCGCCGCGGCTGCGTCCGTACTCGCGCGGAAATATACGAATACGACATACATTGACACGATTATCTGTATGGATGGCTGTGAGGTAATTGGCGCTTATCTGGCGGACGACCTGACGGCATCCGGGATTATGTCGATGAACCGTCATCAGACGATGTACATAGTGACTCCTGAGATGAATCCGGGCGGGCAGCTTATTTTCCGGGACAATATGCAGATGATGATCAATGGCAAGCACTGCATCCTTGTTTTGGCTTCTGCGACGACCGGCCGTACAATCGCGAGCGCGATTGACTGTATTCATTATTATGGGGGGATCCTTGAAGGAGTGTCTGCGATTTTCAGCGCGAGCAAAGAGGTAGAGGGAATCGAGATTAACAGTATTTTCAGCGGAGAGGATATCGGCGACTATCAGACCTATGAGGTAGGACATTGTCCGATGTGCGCACAGGGGCAGAAGATTGACGCGATCGTAAACAGCTTTGGTTATTCGAAGCTGTGAATCCGAAAAAGAAAGCGGCGTTCCTTTTACCTGGATGCGAACAGGTCGGCCAGTATTTCGTCCGCGCTCATGTTCCGATATCCATCGGGATCTGTCATAATGGAATTCCCGGAAAGATCCCAGCGCATTTGCGCATAGTCTGTCAGATAGGAGCTGCCTTTGGAACAGGACGGGTATTTCCTGTACCACGCCGGAAAATAAGTCTTCATGTAATGGGTGGCGAGCTTTACCGCCTCGCTGGAGGTATTGCCGGAAGCAGATGAGGTTCCGCAAAGCCGCACGCCGGGCGGGCTGGAGTGCAGCAGCACGACACTGCCGTCGCTGCACTGTCCCACGACCATCCAGACATGCCCGCTGGAGCTCATAATATCGCCTGCACGGTAATTGCTTACAGCAGATTTCGCGCGGTAGGCTCCCCAGCCGCGGGAGGAGAAATCAGACGCCATTTTCGACGCGCTCATGACATAGCCGGGGTTTCCGCTCGTGGTGTTCAGAATGTTGTAAATACACCAGCCGATATATCCGGAGCAGTCCAGTCCGTTTGAGATCTGGTACCGGGTCGTCCGGTAATCGTAGCTGGCGGTCTGTTTTTGGAAGAATTTTTTCCATTGCGGGCTGACACCTATGGAGACTGCTTCTGTCCCGGCTCCGGTGTCTGCCTCGTTCCAGCCGCCGCCCCACACATACATCGTGGAGCCCACCGGTTCAAGCCCTGTCAGCAACAGATTCTTGAGGGTGCTTGTTCCGGCTGTTTTAACCGTCACTTTCTTTTTCAGTGTTTTTACGAGCGTATCTCTATAATAGAATTTTGCGGAAATGGTCGCCGTCCCTTTTTTTACAGCTGTAATTTTGCCTTTCGAGCTGACGGTGGCGACCGTTTCCTTTGAACTCGAATACTTTACGGTACAACCGGTTTGCGCGTCCGCGGCCACGGTCTTTGTCTTTCCTGCAGCAAGGGTAAGCGGGTCTGTATTGTACTGGAAGGAGCCGCTGTCTGTTACGAGGAGATAAATCTTTTTTACGACTTTTCCGCTTTCATTACAGAGCGTCAGAGTCGCCCTTCCCTTTTTCAACGCTTTGATTTTATACTTTGAGCCGGACGGTGTTGCTTTTGCGACGGCTGTTTTTGAAGACGTCACTGCCGCATACCCCGAAATGGTATAAGATTTTCCAACATTAAGTGTTTTCACAGATTTGCTTACCGCCGCATTAGCCGGGATTGCGAAGCAAAATAAAGATAATGCGACAAATACAGCCAGGCGAAGGGCAAATGCCGGGATTTTTTTCATGATGGCTCATCCTTTACTTATCAGGAGTTTTTTTCAGGTTTTTCTGCGCGGTGGACAGCATCAGCTTGATACGGTTGAGCTGGTTGACCTCGCTTGCGCCCGGATCATAGTCGATGGCTACGATATTTGAGAGCGGGTACTGACGGCGCAGCTCTTTGATCACACCCTTGCCGACGACATGGTTCGGAAGGCAGGCGAACGGCTGCGTGCAGACGATGTTGTTGACGCCGGAATGGATCAGCTCAAGCATTTCTCCGGTCAGGAACCATCCCTCACCGGTCTGGTTGCCGAGTGAGACGACGTCCTTTGCCAGCGCCGCTGTCTCCTGGATTTTTTCAGGGGGATCGAAATGAACGCTCTTTTTCAGCTCCTCCACAGCGGTCGCACGCAGCTTTTCGAGAAACGCGATTCCGAGATTCGAGAGTGTCGCCGTGCTTTTTTTTGTGCCGAGGTATTCGCTCTTGAAGTTCTGGTTGTAGAAGCAGTAGAGCAGGAAATCGAGCAGATCCGGCACGACCGCCTGCGCTCCTTCCTTTTCCAGCAGCTCGACCAGATAGTTGTTGGCGGCCGGCATGAATTTTACCAGAATCTCCCCGACTACGCCGACCTTTGGCTTTACCTCATCGGTAATCGGCAGATGGTCGAAGTCGTGGATGATCTCACGGCACATTTTTTTGTATTCCCGGTAGGAGGGATTGCCGGCTACGAATTCGCAGCAGCGATCCTCCCATTTTTTAAACAGCGCGTTCGCCGAACCTGGCTCCTGTTCGTAGGGGCGCATCCGGTACAGACAGCGCATGAAGATATCTCCGAATACCACCGCGAAGAGGGCGCGCTTGAGCATCTTGTAGCTTAAAGTGAAGCCGGGGTTGCCCTCCAGGCCGCTCAGGTTCAGCGAAATGACCGGTACCTGCGGCATATTCGCCTTTTCCAGCGCACGGCGGATAAAGCCGACGTAGTTGGAAGCGCGGCAGCCGCCGCCGGTCTGCGTCATGATGACGGCAGTCCGATCCAGATCATATTTTCCGGAGAGCAGCGCCTCCATGATCTGTCCGACCACCATCAGGGACGGATAGCAGGCGTCGTTGTTGACATATTTAAGGCCGACGTCGATTGCGTGACGATTGTCGTTCGGCAATACCTCGATGTTGTAGCCGGATGCGTTCATTGCCGCGGAGAGCATCCGAAAATGAATCGGTGACATCTGCGGGCAGAGGATTGTGTAATCCTTCCTCATCTCTTTTGTGAACTGTACACGCTCAATATTTGCCGGTTTGATTTCGCGCGGCCCTTCATTGCGCTCCTTGCGGACACGGATCGCGGAAATCAGAGAGCGGACGCGGATACGCGCAGCGCCAAGATTGTTGACCTCGTCGATTTTCAGACAGGTATAGATCTTGCCGGAGCGGGAAAGGATATCGTTTACCTCATCGGTCGTGACCGCGTCCAGTCCGCAGCCGAAGGAGTTGAGCTGGATCAGATCCAGATCTTCCCTGGTTTTTACAAAGTTTGCAGCGGCATAGAGGCGGCTGTGGTACATCCACTGGTCAAGCACCTGAAGCGGACGCTCGACCGGATTCAGGTTCGAGACGGAATCCTCGGTCAGTACCGCGATGCCGTAGGAGTTGATCAGCTCCGGTATGCCGTGGTTAATCTCTGAATCAATATGGTAGGGGCGGCCGGCGAGCACAATGCCGTGACGACCGGTCTCCTCAAGGTATCTCAGAGTCTCCTGTCCTTTGTCGTACATGGCCTGCCGCGTTTTTTCCATCTCCTCCCAGCCGGCTTTTGCAGCCGCGGCGACCTCCGCAGACGGGATATCCGGAAAAGCTTCCCTGAGGCGGCTGGTCACTGTGTCGAGATTTGTGAGCGCGATAAACGGGTTCTCGAACCGGATCTGCTCTGTGCGCAGGCTCTCCACGTTATTCTTGATATTTTCCGCGTAGGAGGTCACGATCGGACAGTTGTAGTGGTTAGGCGCGTCCGCAAACTCGGTGCGCTCATACGGAATACAGGGATAAAAGATATATTTTATGCCCTTTTTGATCAGCCATTCCACATGCCCGTGCGCGAGCTTTGCCGGATAGCATTCAGACTCGCTCGGAATGGATTCGATCCCCAGCTCGTAGATTTTGCGCGTAGAAGGCGGCGAAAGGATGACCCGGTACTTCAGCTCTGTGAAGAAGCGGAACCAGAACGGGTAATTCTCGTACATATTCAGCACGCGCGGGATGCCGACAACGCCGCGCTCCGCCTCGTCCTCCGGGAGAGGATCATAGGAGAAGAGCAGCTTGTTCTTATATTCAAACAGGTTCGGCACATGATCCTTGTTGCGCTCCTTGCCGATGCCGCGCTCGCAGCGGTTGCCGCTGATGAACTGACGGCCGCCGGAAAAGCGGTTGATCGTCAGGCGGCACTGGTTCGTGCAGCCCCTGCATTTTGCCATAGAGGTCGTATATTCCAGCGCGTTGATGCGCTCGATGGAGAGCATGGTGGATTTCGGGAATTCAGGCTGCAGCTCAGGGGACGCTGTGCCGGAATTCTCATCCGAAGACTGCTCTGTAGCACATACCGCCTGCGCATCCGCGATACGCTTCTTTTTCTCGTAGCGTGCCACCTCTGCCTGATAGCGCTCCCTCGCCACCAGAGCCGCGCCGAATGCGCCCATGATCCCGGCGATGTCCGGACGGATGGCTTCACAGTCCGCGATGCGCTCAAAGCTGCGCAGGACGCCGTCATTGTAGAAGGTGCCGCCCTGTACGACAATGTGCCGTCCGAGCTGAGAAGCGTCAGACACCTTGATGACCTTGTACAGCGCGTTTTTGATAACGGAGTAGGCAAGACCGGCGGAAATGTCGGATACCTCCGCGCCCTCCTTCTGCGCCTGCTTCACCTTGGAGTTCATAAAGACGGTACAGCGCGTGCCCAGATCGATCGGGTGCTTTGCGAACAGCGCCGCTTTTGCGAAGTCCTGCACTGAATAATTCAGAGATTTTGCGAAAGTCTCGATAAACGAACCGCAGCCGGAGGAGCAGGCCTCGTTGAGCTGTACGCTGTCCACCGTTCCGTTTTTGATCTTGATGCATTTCATATCCTGACCGCCGATGTCGAGGATACAGTCCACCTCCGGGTCAAAGAAGGAAGCCGCATAGTAGTGCGAAACAGTCTCAACCTCGCCTTCGTCGAGCAGAAGCGCCGCTTTGATCAGCGCTTCGCCGTAGCCGGTCGAGCAGGACCAGACAATATGCGCGTCCTCCGGGAGCAGGGAGTAAATCTCCTGGATCGCTGTGATGGTGGTGCGAAGGGGACTTCCGTTGTTATTGCTGTAAAAAGAGTATAAAAGTGTGCCTTCCTCATCTACAAGCGCGGCTTTTGTCGTAGTGGATCCCGCGTCGATACCGAGGTAGCAGCTGCCGTGGTACTCGGAAAGGCTGCCTTTTTTCACCGTATGATGGCTCTGTCGTTCGATAAATTCGTCATATTCCTCCTGCGAGGCGAACAGCGGATCCATGCGGGCGACCTCAAATTCCATGTGGATGTTGCCGGAAAGCTTATGGATCAGCGCACCAAACGTAGTCAGCTCGCCGGTCTCGCCTGTGGCGGCTGCCTCGTCTGCCGCTTCGCAGCCGCAGTCTCCGCAGCCACAGGAAGCGGTGACAGAGCTGAACTGGTATTTTTCTGCGATTTTATCCGTATTCGCGTTTAAAGCTGAACCGATGGCCGCGAACAGGTGCGAATTCTCCGGCGTGATCGCATGCTCCTCGTCGAGTCCGAGTGTGCGGATAAAGGCCTCGCGCAGCTCGGAGAGGAAATGCAGGGGACCGCCCAGAAATGTGATATGTCCGCGGATCGGTTTGCCGCAGGCAAGCCCGCTGATGGTCTGGTTTACGACTGCCTGGAAAATAGAGGCGGATAGATCCTCTTTGGTCGCTCCTTCATTGATCAGCGGCTGAATGTCGGATTTGGCGAATACGCCGCAGCGCGCCGCGATCGAATACAGGGAAGTGTAGTGCTTTGCGTATTCGTTCAGTCCGGAGGCGTCAGTCTGGAGCAGGGACGCCATCTGGTCGATAAAGGAGCCGGTACCGCCCGCGCAGATACCGTTCATACGCTGCTCGACATTCCCGCCCTCAAAATAAATGATCTTTGCGTCTTCGCCGCCCAGCTCGATCGCCACGTCTGTCTGCGGGACGTAGTGCTCCAGCGAGGTCGCTACCGCGATAACCTCCTGTACGAACGGCACATGCAGGTGATTGGCAAGCGTCAGGCCGCCGGAGCCGGTGATGACCGGCGCTACCGTGAGGTCGCCAAGCCGGTCGGAAGCGTCCTTTAGCAGTGAGGAAAGTGTTTCCTGAATATTTGCGTAATGCCGTCTGTAATCTGAAAATAACAGCTCTTTGTCAGGACCAAGCACCGCTACCTTGACCGTAGTGGAGCCGATATCGATCCCAAGAGTATGTAAAGATAGACTGGTATTATTTGCCATAAATCTTGCAGATAGACTCTGCACCCTCCTTTGTAATCCTTACTTTATAGCTGACGACGTTGGTCGTAACAGGGGGTATTATAGTACAAAATAAAAAAAATAGCAAATCGCTTGCAAACTTATTTTTTTCCGTTTATACTGACTTTTCGGAGGATTTATTTATGTATAAAGTGATAAAGAGAGATCATCTCGCTAAACGCGCGGTTTTTGAGACGGTGCACGGGACGGTACAGACGCCTGTATTTATGAATGTAGGCACCGTGGCTGCTATCAAGGGCGCGGTGGCGACAACCGATCTTTATGAGATCGGCACTCAGATCGAACTGTCGAATACCTACCATCTTCATGTGCGTCCGGGAGACGAGGTCGTGAAAAAAATGGGCGGCCTGCATAAATTCATGAACTGGGAGCGGCCGATCCTGACGGATTCCGGCGGATTCCAGGTTTTTTCGCTGGCGAGTATGCGGAAAATAAAGGAAGAAGGGGTTTATTTCCAGTCCCATATCGACGGGCGGAGGATTTTCATGGGACCGGAGCAGAGTATGCGGATCCAGTCCAATCTGGGCTCTACGGTCGCGATGGCGTTTGATGAATGTCCTTCCAGCGTAGCTGACCGCAGCTACGTGCAGGCGTCAGTGGACCGCACGGCGCGCTGGCTGGTGCGATGCAGGGATGAAATGCGGCAGCTGAACAGTATGCCGGATACCGTCAATCCGCATCAGATGCTGTTTGGGATCAATCAGGGCGCGATTTATGAGGATATCCGCATTGATCACGCAAAGCGGATTTCGGAGCTTGACCTGGACGGCTACGCGATCGGAGGCCTGGCGGTCGGTGAAACGCATGAGGAAATGTATCATATCCTTGATGAAGTGGTGCCATATCTGCCGCAGGATAAACCGACTTATCTGATGGGGGTCGGTACGCCGATCAATATCCTGGAGGGCGTATCGCGCGGCGTGGATTTCTTTGACTGTGTCTATCCGAGCCGGAACGGGCGGCACGGGCATGTATACACAGACGATGGAAAATTAAACCTTTTTAACGCGAAATATGAGCTGGATCAGCGGCCGATCGAGGAGGGCTGCGGCTGTCCGGCCTGCCGTCATTACAGCCGGGGATACATCCGTCACCTTCTGAAAGCAAAGGAAATGCTGGGAATGAGGCTTTGCGTACTGCACAATCTGTATTATTATAATCATCTGATGGAGGAAATCCGCACCGCCATCGAACAGGAACGCTATGAGGCCTTTAAAAATGAAAAAATTGACCGATATCTGCAAAAGCAGGAAAAAAAAGCTTGATTCAAACAGGATGATTGTGTATTATTGTAAACAGTCATGTGCAGCGTTTGGCCGGAATACACGGCGCGGGATGACAAAGAGCAGGGTAAGGCAGGCGTCTGGCGGCAGCCGCTGCATGGTAATACAAAGAAAATCAGGAGGCACTCAACATGTTGAATTTACTGACTGAATCTGCGGAATCAAGCGGCGGCGGTATGCTGATACTTGTCGTTTATATCGTGATCATCGGTGTTGCGATGTATTTTTTTGCCATTCGTCCGCAGAAAAAAGAAGAGAAGAGGATGAAAGCGCTGATCAGCTCTGTGGAGGTGGGAGATACCATAGTCACGACAAGCGGATTTTACGGAGTAGTGATCGATATTACGGATGAGGACTGTATCGTAGAGTTCGGAAGCAATAAAAACTGCAGAATCCCAATGAAAAAATCCGCGATCGCGGATGTGGAGAAGGCCCAAGAGGCATAAATTTTTCAGGTGTTACCGATAAACGCTATGCGTCAGGACTGGCCGCATAGCGTTTTTGTCAAAAACAGGAGGACAGATATATGAGCTATAAAATCGCTGTGATTCCGGGCGATGGTATTGGCCCGGAGATCGTGAGACAGGCGCAGCGTGTCCTGGATGTGGCCGCTGCAAAATTTGGGTTTGAACTGGAATATACGGAGCTTTTGATGGGAGGGGCTTCCATTGATGTGAACGGCGTGCCTTTGACGGATGAGACAATCGCCGCGGCGAAAGCCAGCGATGCGGTGCTCATGGGGTCGATTGGCGGCGATGCGAAAACCTCCCCGTGGTATCGGCTGGAGCCGCAGCTCCGCCCGGAGGCAGGGCTTCTGAAGATTCGTAAATCGCTGAACCTGTTTGCGAATCTCAGACCGGCTTACCTCTATGATGAACTGAGGGCGGCCTGCCCGCTGTCGGAGGAGGTAATCGGAGAAGGCTTTGACATGGTGATCGTGCGGGAGCTGACCGGCGGCCTGTATTTTGGGGCGCGGAAAACGGAAGTGACGGACGGCGTCCGGACGGCGACGGATACGCTGGTATATAATGAAAATGAGATTCGCAGGATTGCCGTGAAAGCATTTGAGATCGCCCGCAAGCGCCGGAAACAGGTGTGCAGTGTGGACAAGGCGAATGTGCTGGATTCATCGAGACTGTGGAGAAGCGTGACAGAGGAGGTCGCGAAGGATTACCCGGATGTGCAGCTTACACACATGCTGGTTGACAATTGCGCGATGCAGCTGGTGAAGGATCCGGCGCAGTTTGATGTGATTCTTACGGAAAATATGTTTGGGGACATTCTTTCGGATGAGGCGAGCATGGTGACAGGCTCGATCGGTATGCTCTCCTCCGCTTCCCTGAATGAGACGAAGCTTGGACTGTATGAGCCGAGCCATGGCTCCGCCCCGGACATAGCGGGGAAGGATATCGCAAATCCTATTGCCACAGTTTTATCCGCCGCGATGCTTCTCCGCTATTCTCTGGATGAGGATGAGGCTGCGGATGCGATTGAAAACGCGGTAAAGCAGGTTTTAAAGGAAGGATACCGCACGGCGGATATCGCTTCCAGGGGCGGTGCGGAACAGGAGCCGGATGGCTGCACAGTGGTCGGCACACAGAAAATGGGCGAGCTGATCGCGGAACGCGTGTGAGAAACGCGCGAAAAATGAGCGGTGCTGCTCGCGGGAGACAGAGGGATAAAGGGAGATTCGGGAAGATAGAGAGAGGATAAAAGAGATTAAGAGAGGAGAGTTGTGCAGATGAGAAGTGACGCGGTAAAAAAAGGAATTCAGCAGGCACCGCACCGTTCTCTGTTCCATGCGCTGGGACTGACGGAGGAGGAGATGAAGCGCCCGCTTGTCGGAATTGTCAATTCTTATAATGAAGTGGTTCCGGGACATATGAATCTGGATAAAATCACCGAGGCGGTAAAGCTCGGCGTGGCAATGGCGGGCGGCGTACCGCGGGAGTTTCCGGCTATTGCGGTCTGTGACGGCATTGCGATGGGACATGTCGGTATGAAGTATTCCCTGGTGACGCGTGACCTGATCGCGGATTCGACGGAATGTATGGCAATGGCGCATCAGTTTGACGCGCTGGTGATGATTCCGAACTGCGATAAGAATGTACCGGGGCTTCTGATGGCGGCGGCACGTCTGAATATCCCTACGATATTTGTCAGCGGCGGCCCGATGCTTGCAGGGCATTTGAAGGGGCGCAAGCGCAGCCTTTCCAGTATGTTTGAGGCAGTTGGCGAGCATGCGGCGGGGACAATGACGGATGAGGATGTTGCCGAATATGAAAACAAGGTATGTCCGACCTGCGGATCCTGTTCCGGTATGTACACCGCGAACAGCATGAACTGCCTGACGGAAGTCCTGGGTATAGGACTGAAAGGAAACGGCACGATTCCGGCGGTCTACTCAGAGCGTATCCGTCTGGCGAAGATGGCGGGCATGCAGGTGATGGAGCTTTTGAAAAAGGATATCCGGCCGCGCGATATTATGACGGAAGCGGCGTTTATGAATGCGCTGACCGTGGATATGGCGCTGGGGTGCTCGACAAACAGTATGCTGCATCTCCCGGCAATCGCGCACGAGGCAGGCGTAGAGCTGAATGTGGATATTGCGAATGAGATCAGTGCGCGCACGCCGAATCTGTGCCATCTGGCGCCGGCGGGTCCTACCTATATAGAAGATCTGAATGAAGCGGGCGGCGTCTATGCGGTGATGAATGAGCTGACGAAAAAAGACCTGCTGAATCTGGACTGCATGACAGTGACAGGAAAGACAGTGGGAGAAAACATACAGGGCTGTGAGAATCACAATCCGGAGGTGATCCGACCGATTGACAATCCGTACAGCGAGACTGGCGGCCTTGCAATCTTAAAGGGAAATCTGGCGCCGGATTCCGGCGTGGTAAAGCGCTCCGCAGTTGCTCCTGAGATGATGGTGCATGAGGGACCGGCGCGTGTCTTTGACTGTGAGGAAGACGCGATCGCGGCAATTCTGGGCGGAAAAATCAATGTGGGCGACGTTGTGGTGATCCGCTATGAAGGGCCAAAAGGCGGGCCGGGCATGCGCGAGATGCTGAATCCGACCTCTGCGATTGCGGGCATGGGGCTGGGCTCCAGTGTGGCGCTGATCACGGACGGGCGTTTCAGCGGCGCCTCCAGAGGCGCTTCCATTGGCCATGTATCCCCGGAGGCTGCGGTGGGCGGCCCGAT
>JAJQIE010000325.1 GCA_021199395.1 Lachnospiraceae bacterium
CAATCAGCACATACACATAATGTAAAAAAGCCGGAATCTGCTTATAAATGGCAAGCTCCCTTTGAATGCTGTGCCCCATAAATCTGCAGGTAAACGCAAAAATCGCCGCGGCAATCACCAGGCCGAAGATCACGATCTCCAGTGTAACGGAGCCATTATAGATAACCCACAGAGCAAAGTACAACAGATACATTGCAATCTGCCTCCTTTTTTACAACTTTCTTTACATCCTTTTCATAAAATTCTTATACAGTTTAACTCATTTTTATTTTTCAGTCCAGAGTTATTTTCGACCATATTGTTCTGCATTTTATTCTGTTTATTGTACAATTTTAAAGGCTTACTTTGTCTGTCAATATGCGCTTTTTTCTCAGATGAATGTTACAAGAGATGAAATAATCAGACAATTTCGTCAAGATCCGGCATATATCCTGCATTGTTTTCAGTCACCATCTCTGAATCCGTAAACAAGATTTTCCGCTATTGAGCAGATGCAGAATTCCGCAGCGGGGCGTGTCTGACATATGGCGGAAATCTCTTTACACGCCTCGCCACCTGAAAACAACGATAGCCTTTCAGGGCTCAGAGACAGCGAAGGTTATCATCCGAATCCGTTACTCCTTCATCTTAGGCCGAAAGATCCAGCTCGCAATATAGGAAAAAATCAGCGCGGCACTGATTCCGACTGCGCTCGCTTTTAATCCTCCCGTAAACAGTCCCAGCAGCCCCTGGTCGTCAACCGCCTCCTTCACGCCCTTCCAGAGCGTATTTCCAAAACCGGGCAGCGGTACCGACGCGCCCGCCCCGGCAAAATCTATGAGCTTATCATACAGCCCCACTGATCCGAGCACGGCTCCCAGACACACAAGGATCACCATGATGCGTCCCGGCATCAGCTTTGTTTTTTCCAGTAAAATCTGGACGAGGGCACAGATCAGGCCTCCCACCCAGAATGCGTTGATATAATCCATGTATTGATTTCTCCTTTTCATATCTTATACTTGCATTTTGCAGATAAATCTGCAATGGCTGACTTGCATTTTGCTGCCCGTTTTTGATCCATATCCGTTCTGAACGCAGGCCACAGACCGCCTGTTCAGAACTGGTTAATCGCCTTCCAGTATTACGGCGTGGGCGATTCCCGGCACGGTCTGCCCTTCGTTGAAGCTGACCTTTGAGAGCAATGCTCCGGTCGGCACGAAAAGAACGCGTTTCCAGATTCCTTTTTCAAGCTTAGGCAATATCATGGCTGAGAGCACGACTGCCGAACAGCCGCAGCCGCTTCCACCCGCGTGTGTATCCTGCTTTTCTTTATCGTAGATCTCTATACCGCAGTCCATATGCCTTCCTGAGATGTCAAACCCCTTTTCTTTCATCAGGTCGCTCAGGATATGCGAACCGATTGAACCGAGGTCGCCGGTGATAATCTTGTCATAATCCTCCGGCTGAAGGTTGAAATCCATCAGGTTCTGGTAAATCGTATCACCCGCGGCCGGAGCCATACAGGCTCCCATATTCATATTGTCTTTAACACCCATGTCTACAATCCGTCCAGGCGTAGCCCCGCGCACCCTCACATGTCCCCCCTTGGCGGACAATACAAAGGCTCCGCTTCCGGTGACCGTCCAGGAAGCTGAAAGGGGACGCTGTGAACCATACCCCATGGGAAACCGAAATTCCTTCTCAGCGCTGCCAAAGTGACTGGACGTAATCGCCGCCGCATGATCCGCGTATCCTCCGGCAACCGTCATAGCCGCCAGCATCAGGGATTCCCCGCAGGTCGAGCACGCTCCGTACAGCCCAAATAACGGAATGTCCGTATCTCCGTTTCCAAAGGAAGTCGCAATCAGCTGCGCCAGCAGATCCCCGCCGAACAGATACCGGATCTGCCACGCTTCCAGCCCTGCCTTTCCGATTGCCGTCTGCAGAGCTTCCTTCTGCATCGTACTCTCCGCCTGCTCCCAGGTATCCTCTCCGAACTCCGCCTCCGGCGATATCAGATCAAAAAGCTCGCCAAGCGGTCCTTCTCCCTCCTTTGGTCCGACGACCGAAGCACTGCTGATAATCCGCGGCGCATTCTGAAATTCCACGCTCTGTTTTCCCGCCATCTGATTGACCATCCTGTTACCCTCCTGTGCTTATCCGGCTGCGCGCCACGCGCACCGCTTCTCTGGCAGCCCGTACCGCAGTTTCATGTGCATTCTGCGCATTATGCACAGGTTTTTACAGTACGGTCTACTGGCAATAGTATGTCCATGAACGGGAATTCTATGTATAAAAAAGTAAAAAAAGAGCTGTTATTCACAGCCCCTCTAAGAATATTTTAATCTCACTCCGCGCTTTCGCACTCCGCGATCTTCGCCTCAATCCGTCCTTTCACCATTGCGGCGATTTCCGGCGTTTTCATGCCCTTATATTCCTCATACGGGATCGGATCCAGAAAATGCGCCTGCACCGTCACCCTTTTTACCGAGCCGGTATCAAATGCCTTGTACGAATCCACCAGCGCTACCGGCACGATCGGGCATTTGGCTTTTGTCGCGCTCTTAAAGCTTCCGCCTTTGAAATCCAGAAGCTTATTGCCATCCCTGCTGCGCGTTCCCTCCGCAAAGATGATATATTTCGTCCCCTGCTTTACCTCCTCGGCCACCTGCAAAACCACCTGCAGCCCCTGCCGCGCGTCTGACCGATCCAGTGAAAGCGCGCCCAGACAGATGATGATCTGTTTTAAAAGCGGAATTTCCGCAAGCTCTTTCTTCAGAACCGCCGATATCGGCTGCTTATGCAGATAAATCAGAACCATGATATCAAACAGCCCCTGATGATTCGGGTACAGAATATACCCGCCCTCTTCCGGCAGATTTTCAATCCCGCTCGAAACCACATCCACCCGGCCGCCTTTAATACCGCGTTCCGCAATCTCATGGATCACCGCATACCGCTCTTCCATCGTATATCTTTCCGGATGTGCAGCAATGCGCATCAGACGGATAAAAACCGCCGGCACTCGCCAGAGATTTACCAGAAGCATCCACAGAATCCGTTTCATTTTGATACCTCCCTCGCCTGATATCGTTTTTCTGTTTCTTCTTCATTTACTATTTCCGGCAAAGCATTCCGCTCCGCTTTTTCTCCGACTCCAGAGATACTAATCAGCTCCGCAAAGCTGGATATCTCCGCATCCGCGTGATCCGCCGTCCCGAATCCGTAAGCTGCAAATATAAATGGAATCCCGGCTTCTTTTGCCGCGTCTGCGTCCCCCTGTGTATCCCCGACGTATACCGGAGCCTGTAACGCATTGCGCTCCACTACAAGCCGGATGTTTTCGCTCTTGCTTTTCCCGTTATTCCCGTAACACTCAAAATCCGTAATATAAGAGCCAAGCCCTGTCTTTTCAAGAAACAGTTCGATATATCCGGCCTGACAATTGCTGACAATAAACAATGACACCCCGGCCGCCAGTTCCCGGATCGTCTCCGGCACGCCCGGATAACAGATCCTGCACTCGTCTTCCCTGAGCGCCTGGTGCTCATATCCGCAGCAGACCTTCATGATGTGATATCTGTGCTCCGGCGTCAGCTGCGGCAGCAGATGATCCGCGATCACATCCATAGGTCTGCCGAAAAGCGCCTGCAGCATTTCCGGCGTCACTGTCATATCCGGGCAGCCGTTTTCACGCACAGCCCGCGTCCATGCCTTTGCGACAATCCCCGTAGAGTTCCAGAGTGTGCCATCCACATCCAGAATCATCCCGTCCATTTTCCGTTTCATCCTTCTATCAGTCTCCCGTTTCATTTCTCTGTCCCTTAATTATGTTTCCAGCTACGCCAAAGCATGACGCTTTTGCCGACATTTTTATCCGCGCTTTTACCGGTGTTCTTCATTTCTCTGGCGTTCCAGCGCATCAAAAACCGCCCCACAGTCCGCAAGGTATTCAACCGCATCGTCCGAACCATAGTCCAGAAAGCCTTCCGACCGGTTCTTCTCCAGCATTTCACGCAATGGTTCATAGTACCCAAACGCATTCAGAATCACAATCGGCTTATTAAGTTCGCCGAGCATTTTCAGGCACAGCGTCCCAAAGAACTCATCATATGTACCGATCCCGCCCGGCAGAACCGCAAACCCATCCGCAAGCTTTTCCATCATGGATTTCCGGTCGCTGATCGTGTCTGTGTGAATCACTTCGCTACAGCCCGGATACGTCATCTCCTCACTGTCAAACAGCCTGGGTACCACAGCAATGATTTCCCCGCCGTTCTCCGACACGCCCGCGGCCACGCTTCCCATAATACCTTCATTATAGCCGCCATATACGAGGGCGTGCCCCCGCAAAGCCAGCTCCCGTCCAAACTCATAGCCCAGAGCAAGGTATTTCTGATCCAGATGCTTTGAGGAAGCACAGTATACGCATACTCTCATGTAGAATCCCCTCCCTCATCCTGGTGTGCCGTCTCAATCATTTTTTAAATTATAGTGCTGAATATGTCGTCATTCCGCCTTGCGTATGAAAAATTCATTCTGCGTAAGGTCTCAGCCATTCATCATGGAATCGACTCTCTGCTCGATGTTCCTGTTGTAATTAATCACCTGATGTACATATTCCGTATTCATGTAGCTCGATGTAATCAGAAAATCTGCCGTAGCGCGATTGTTCGCCATCGGTATATCATAGACCTGGGCGATACGGAGCAGCGCCTTTACGTCCGGATCATGCGGCTGCGCCTCCAACGGATCGGAGAAAAATATAACCAGGTCAATTCCGCCCTCAACGATCTTCGCTCCGATCTGCTGGTCGCCGCCAAGCGGGCCGCTGTTGTAGCCCTTCACCGGAAGTCCCGTATTTTCCGCAATCAGCCTGGCTGTCGTCCCAGTCCCGCACAGGAAATGCTGCTGAAGGATTTTCTTATTTTTTTTACACCATGCAACCAGTTCATTCTTTTTCCCGTCATGAGCAATCAGCGCAATTCGTTTCTGTTTTTCAATTGTAAAAGGAATGTATTCATTTTTCATAATATTCTTGCCTCCTGACCCGGATAAACCGGAATATAAAATTTTCTATCGCACAGGCAAAAGCTTTCTGAGCACTCATAAGAAACAGCGCCGGAGATTTTTAAAGCTGTCCCCGTCCCACGACTATAGCCGAATTTCCTGCTGCGGTCAAGCAAAAACGCAGATTTTACACATCCTGTGCTGCAAAAAAACACACTTTTGTCTTTTCAAAGTGCCTCGCTGATTTTTCTGCCGACATAGACACCGCTGGCAGACGCATGGGACAGCGAATGCGTCACACCGCTTCCGTCTCCGATCACATACAGCCCCTTATGCTTTGTCTCCAGATTCCGGTCAATCTCGACCTCCATATTGTAGAATTTGACCTCCACACCATACAGGAGCGTATCGTCGTTCGCCGTACCCGGAGCAATTTTATCCAACGCGTAAATCATCTCAATAATGCCATCCAGGATGCGCTTAGGCAGTACCAGGCTCAGGTCGCCGGGCGTCGCCCGCAGGGTCGGCTGTACCAGTCCCTCCTCGATACGGGACACGGTGCTGCGGCGGCCTCTCACCAGATCGCCGAACCGCTGCACGATCACACCGCCGCCCAGCATATTGGATAATCTGGCTATGCTCTCGCCGTATCCGTTGCTGTCCTTGAACGGCTCCGAAAAGTGCTTTGCCACCAGAAGCGCAAAGTTCGTATTCTCTGTGTGCCTGTCCTCGGATTCATAGCTGTGGCCGTTGACCGTGATAATGCCGTTTGTATTTTCATTCACGACAATGCCATTCGGATTCATGCAGAATGTCCGCACCCGATCCTCGAACTTCTCTGTGCGGTACACAATCTTGCTCTCATAGAGTTCATCCGTCAGATGTGAAAAAATGACCGCCGGAAGCTCGACGCGCACTCCGATATCGACACGGTTGGATTTCGTCGGGATATCCAGATCACGACAGATTGCTTCCATCCACTTGCTCCCGCTCCGCCCGACAGAAATCACGCAGTCACGACAATATATGTCCTGCATATTATTTATGCAGGACGCAGGCCGCGCATCGCGCAGCGATTCTGTATGCGCGGCTCTCCCGTTCATGTCCTGCATATTATTTATGCAGGATTGATCTGTCTTTTCTTCCAGGCGTACAAAATAGCCGCCCTCCGTTTTTTCCACGCGTTCCACCGGCGTATCAAAATAAAATGTGACGCGATCCCTGAGTATTCCGTACAGGTTTTCCAGCACCTTATAATTGATATCTGTCCCCAGATGGCGGACGGAAGCGTCCAGCAGATTTAATTTATTCTGCATACAGAGCTTTTTAAACCTTGTCCCGGCGGTCGAGTACATTTTCGTCCCCTCCCCGCCGTTTTTCATGTTGATCTCATCCACATAGTACATCAGCTCCAGCGCTTTTTCTCTGCCAATGTACTCATAG
>JAJQIE010000025.1 GCA_021199395.1 Lachnospiraceae bacterium
TAACCACGCCGCCCACCGGTCCTAAGCAAAACGCCCCGATCATGACCGGAATTTCACTGAAATCCAGCTTATAAAAGCCCGGAGCCAGAAAAGCGATCGGAAAGTCAAACATATGCAGTATCATCGCGATCGCGCCAAGCATTCCGCAGATCGTAATATAACGAGTCCGGCTCACCTGCGCAATATTCTTTTTCAGTACCGTAGCCTCCAGTACCCATGACACGCCGATAATAGCCGCTATCACAACGGCACACACCAGCACAAACTGCAGATTATCCACAATTGTCTGAAATAATCCTGTTCCCATTTTCATTCTCCTTTTCTTAAATATATTTTTCATTTAAGGAAAAAGCTCTTCCAAGTGCATGCGACAGGCAGGATCGTAAGGCATCTTTACACAGATCTGTGCAAACGGACAGGGAAGTTTGGAGAACTTTCCTGTATAAATCGAGCAGGGGAGCTTTTCTCCCTACCCGCTGCGCGGGATGCGTCCGACGACAGCCGGAAAAATTCCTCTCACAGCCCTGCGCATAAAAAACCGCGGAGTTTTCAATTCGAAAATCTCCGCGGCAGAATGATGCGAACCTGTCCTTATCGCTCTGCATTCTTCTCTCATCCAGACTATACTGTCGGTTCCGGAATCTGTCTCCATGACATCACCGGATCAGCCGCTTGCGCGGGTCGCGGACTTTACCGCCGGTGGGGAATCACACCCCGCCCCGAAGAACCAATCTTAAACTGTTCCACATCATATCGCATTTCGTACACATATTCAAGTGCTTTTTTCATATTTCAGAAAATATTTCAAAAAAGATTATTTCCATAGCATCACTGCAGCATATTGTCTGCCGGCTGCTTACGCTTAGGAACTGTCGCAAAATAGCATGCCCAGATTGTGCCGGATAACGTGTGAAGCACAGGTCATAAAAACGTAGGCGCAGCGGGCTGCGTCGAGGCTTTTATGACCTGCGATTCGCTCGTTAGGCGGTGCAAGATGGGTAAGTTATTTCGCGACAGTTCCTTACTGCGGCGAGGCTTTCAGAGCCTGCGATTCGCGTATCAGGCGGTGCAGGATGCAGAAGCTATTGATCGACAGATCCTCAGCCGCACACATTAACCGGCTCGCCCGCAAGATAGGCATAAACATTATGGAAAACGATTTCGGCACGGCGAAGCATGGCTTCCTCTGAGATAAATGCCTGATGCGGGGTCAGAAGCGTATTTTTTGCATGCAACAGCGGATAGTCTTTTGGAAGCGGCGGTTCCATATCAAACACATCTACGCATGCATAGCCAAGTCGGTCATTGTTCAGCGCATCTGCTAGCGCCGCATTATCCACAATCGGACCGCGGGCGCAATTGATAAAGATTGTATCCGGACGCATCAGTGCGATACGATCCTTCGAAAGAAAGCCCCTGGTCTGCGCATTCAGCGGAAGGTTCAGGGATACAATATCGCTGATGGAAAGGACCTCCTCCAGAGATCTGTATTCTATTCCAAGCATTTTCGCCTCTTCGTTTTCACTGCGATTGTACGCAATGACCCTTGCGCCAAAGGCCAGAAACAGCTTTGCGGTCATCAGGCCGATCCGCCCAAGTCCAATGATGCCGACAGTACGGCCGCAGATCTCACGTCCGCCGATTCCGGCGCTCGTCCCGCCTGAACGTACAATGCCATCCGCTTTAACGACCTTTCGCAGAGCGTCAACAGCCATGCCTATAATCAGCTCCGCAACCGTCTGATTGGAATAACCGGCAGCATTGCAAATCATAATGCCATGCTCTCTGCAGGCATCCACAGCCACATGGTCAATCCCGGTAAAAGCGACCGAGAGCATCTTTAAAGATGCGGTATTCTCGACGACCTCTGCCGGATAGGGATTATTGGCAATCATAACAATCTCACATCCCCCGCTTCTTGCGGCCAGTTCCTTAGAGTCTGTTGTCTTTGTATCATAGTAAACAAACTCATGCCCCATTTCCTTTAGCTTCTTTGCATGCCCCTCAATTACAGAACCGGGCACTCCAATTGGCTCTAATAATGCAATTTTCATCTTTCTGTCTCCTGTTTTATGTATATAATCATAATTATACTCTTTTCATCGACAAATGTCATTGTATTTTTATTATTACTTCACTGTTATGTGTTTTTATAGCCGATCTCATCGTTTTTTATAGCTGCTTTCATCGTTATATATTTTTATTACTGATTTCATCGAATAACTATACGGTATGATTCCGCTGCAAAAAAAAAGAAAGCAAAATCACATCTCTATTTTATTCCAATAAATTTTATTTTTTTTGCCGCATAGCTTTACATTGCATCTGCATTTGGTTAAATTGTTTATGTTTCCATGGTTCAGAATTAAACTATAAACAATTGAGCGCAATTAACAAAGGAGGAAGTACAATGACAGAGAAGCGTAAAAAACAGTATCGTCAGCTCGGACTGACAATCGCATATTATCGGAAAATGAATGGGATGACCCAAATGCAGCTTGCGGAAGCTATCAATGTAAGCCGCACGCATCTGAGTAATATAGAAGCCCCAAATATGCCAACTTCGGTTTCTCTGGAGCTTTTGTTTGATATTTCTGACGTTCTGGAAATCCCGATTGCCAGATTATTTGAATTCAGAGAATAACCGAACCGGGCAGACGAGTGGGAGGCAGTGTGCGCCTCCTGCTCAGTTGCAAAATACCCGGTCATTCAAAAGAGTTCATTCGGTCCTTTTTCACCTTTTTCAAACGCCAGCGCATTTTCCATTGTAGTCTCACTGATTGCCTGCATTGCCTCTTCCGTAAAAAATCCCTGGTGGGATGTCACGATCACATTCGGAAAAGAGAGCAGACGCGCTACGGTTGAATGCTGCAAAATCTCATCTGACATATCCTCGTATACAGAGCCATCCTCCTCCTCGTACACATCAAGGCCAACCGCAAAAAATTTATTTTCGCGGATTCCCCGAACCAGATCGTCTGTCTTAATCAGGCCGCCGCGGGAAGTATTTACAAGAATCACGCCGTCTTTCATTCTTCCAATAGTGTCAATATTAATCATATGATGCGTTTCCGGCGTAAGCGGACAGTGCAGGGAAATCAAATCTGAACCCGATAACAGTTCATCCAGCTCTACATATTCTGCAAAATCCAGGCTTTTGTTCGGATATCGGTCATACGCTATCACTCTCATTCCAAACCCCCGACAGATCCGCGCCATCGCCGCACCAATGCGTCCGGTGCCGACAATCCCCGCCGTGCGCCCATACATAGATACGCCAAGGAGTCCCGAAAGGCTGTAATTGTTCTCACGTACCTTGATATATGCCTTATGCAGATGACGGTTTGCGGTAAGAGCCAGCGCCATCGCATGCTCCGCAACCGATTCCGGGGAATATCCAGGCACATGTGCAACACGGATCCCCAATTTTTTTGCCGTATCCAGATCCACATTATTGTAGCCCGCGCAGCGCATCAGAATCATCTGAACACCGCACTCATGCAAAAGCTCGACCGTCCGCGTACCGACATCCATATTCACAAACGCGCACACTGAATCATACCCCTTTGCCAGCATCGCCGTATTCGGCGTCAGCTCAGCTTCTATAAACTTTACGTGGATCCCCGCGTATTTTTCATCCTCCATATATGGGATCAGGTAGGTTTTATCATACCCCTTCGTGCCAAAAAATAACAGCTTCATAATGCACCTCCTGCAGCGTATATATTTTAAATTTTATAACCATTTCTGGGACACACGAACCAGCCTGTTTCGTCAATTTCTGTTTCCGTTTTTCCTTGGAAACACCCCTCGCCCGGCGGCAGGTCGCATCACCCATTTCAGGACTGCTCCGCGGTCAAAAGATGCTACAGTGGTCTATGCACCGGGGTAAAACGTCCATTCCCGCTCCCAAATTACAGTCTCATTATCCGCAGATTTTCAAAATATATACATTTCCCATATATGAACGGTTATACTGTAAACAATATCCATCGATTTATTTTACATCAGCTTCCTCCATCCCCGCCCTTAATTTCTCCAGAGCCCGTTTTTCAAGCCTTGATACATAGGAGCGGCTAATGCCAAGGGCAGCGGCGATTTCGCGCTGCGTCCTCTCCTTTTGTCCATTCAGTCCGTACCTTCTGGTAATCACCTGCTGTTCCCGATCATTCAATACGTCCCCCATACACGCTCTCATTCGATGGATATTTTTCTGAGTCTCAAGATTCTCAATCACATCGACCGGCTCACTCTCCAGCACATCCATCAGCCTAAGCTCCCGTCCCTCCTGATCTGTACCAATTTTTTCATACATGGATACTTCGTGGGACAGTTTTTTTCGAGAGCGCAGCATCATCAGAAGCTCATTTGCTATCGTCGCCCCGACGCGTTTTTGGAGACAGATCGGCAGATTCCGACCCCTCATCACCGGAATCTGCACCCGGTAAGCTGTCTGAAGCATCCGTTTCGTCCTCATAATCCACATCAGAAAATCGTTCCAGTTTTTCTGATGCATCCGTGCCGCCATCCGCTGTCTGATCCAGGCCGGTGATTTCCGGATACTCAATCTCATCAGCGCCCGCCAAATGCGAAGCATTTCTCTCCATGCGGGCGCGTTCTGCCCTCGCCGGGTGGCATCCTCGCCCTTCGGGCGGGATATCCGCCGAACAGCAGTGAGGGCGCTGATCGTCCAGTGGACGATCGTTTAGCACCGACCGAAGCGGAGCGGAGAGCGTTTCCATCTCGGATGCGCCGAATAAAATCATATGGGCGTTTGTTCCATCCCAGACCACACGCCGCACAAGAGTACGGATTGCCGCCCGCTTCTGCTCCACCGACATTTCATCAATGCCTGATTTGAAAGAAGATAACAGCTGACGCAATACATCAAACTCAATGTCACTGAGCGCGTGTCCGGCAGTCAGATCCTCCAGCTCATGAATGCGGGAATCCAGCTCCTTACATTCACGGCTCAACTGCTCTATCCGTTTCACCACAGCACTTCTGGCTGTTGCATCGCTCACCTCTGCCAGCGAATCCACGAGCGCCTCCACCTTCTTTTGGGCAGTGCTCCTGTCCTGCTGAAGGGACGCAAGCCGTTCCTCATAATCCGTGCGGTCACCCATGTAAAAGCTTCGGCTCTGCTCAAGCTGTTTCATAAAGGTTCCCTGATCGTCCTCCAGCAGCTTAATCTGCTCTATGATTGCAGCATCCAGTGTATTTCCATTCGCATTCTTCTGATTGCAAATGCTGCCGCCGCTTCGCTCTTTCATTTTACAGATATAAGTGTAAATCGGCTTTCCGTCCAGACTTCTGAGCCGGTCAAGCTTCGGATACATGCGGCTGCCGCAGCTGCAGTACAGCAATCCGGTCAGCAAAGCCTCATTGCTGCGCGGTTTGCGATAGGATTTCGATCTGTTCCTCTCCAGTGACTCCTGTACCCGTACCCATACCTTTCCGGGGATGATGCCGGGATGCAGGCCAACCGATACAATCCACTCATTTAACGGACGCAAAATCGTCGTTTTTCCCTTTTCCTGATCGGTACGATTGTAAGCCATAATCCCATGAACGCCATCAAAAGCTTCTTTTCCGGAAAACAGCTCCGACCTGGCATTCACAAAGTAATCATATATCTCCTGATCCGCAATTGCATAGACAGGATTCTGCAGAATTGACTTGATGGAGAAGCGGGTAAATGTCTTATTATTTTTGGTTTTGTATCCCTGATTCAGCAGTTCTGTCTCCGTAAGCGTCAGGGAATCCGTCTCCACATACTTATCAAAGATCAGTTTGATTACTTCCGCTTCCTCCGGAATCAGCTTCAGCTTGCAGGCTTTTTTAGGTTTTCCATCAATATTCACGCTCTTTACTGCCTCTGAGGAATAACCGGTCGGCGTTGTTCCGCCCAGCCAGCGGCCTGTCTTCGCAAGCTCGTGCATATTATCCCGAATCCGTTCTGCAATCGTCTCCCGTTCCAGCTGCGAAAAAACAGAAGCAATATACATCATGGCCCGCCCCATAGGTGTACCGGTATCAAACTGCTCTTTGATGGAAACAAACGCAATGTCCAATCGAGCCAGTTCCTCAATCAAACCGGCAAAGTCCCCGATGTTACGGCTGATTCGGTCAAGGCGATAGACAACGATTGCTTTGAACTTTCGTTTTCTCGCCGCCGCCATCATTTTCTTGTAATCCGGGCGATTCAGGTTCCCGCCTGAAAATCCTTCATCTTCATAAATCACTACGTGCTCCAGTGCTTCTGTCCCATAGTGTATCTGAATATACTCCTTACAAAGCTCTACCTGATTGCCGATGCTCTCGCCTTTTTCCGTAAATCTTGATTTGCGGGAATAGATGGCAATGCAGTCCTCATTCATTTGCATTCTGAATCCTCCTCCCGATATCTTTATGATATATGTATTATTT
>JAJQIE010000138.1:0-4196 GCA_021199395.1 Lachnospiraceae bacterium
GATTTGATGTTATTGATCGTATTGAATGTGAGCATATCATTTATCTACTCTCTCTCAGGCTCTGCCGGTACAAAGCGCCGTGTCTGTATCGGATCATCCTCTGCCCGCGCTTCTTTTGTCACACGCATAGCTTCCTCGCAGAAATAATCCTGGGCGCACAAAAGCTCCTTGCCGCGTCTGTCGATTTTTTCATAGGAGCCATCCGGCTTCAGCACCTGAGCCTTCATATTGTCATCCAGCTGCACCTGCAGGATATGCCGCACCTGCTCCTGAATACGGGGATCCTCTACCGGGAACAGGATCTCTACGCGCTTATCCAGGTTGCGGGGCATCCAGTCCGCGCTCGCCATGTAAAATTCCTCATTTTCATCATTCAGAAAATAGAAAATACGGGCATGCTCCAGAAAGGTTCCAACGATGGAGCGCACATGAATATTCTCGCTGACGCCCGGTATGCCGGTCTTCAGGCAACAGATACCGCGGACGATCAGGTCAATCTGCACACCTGATGCGGACGCCTCATAGAGAGCCGCGATAATTTCCCTGTCGCACAGAGAATTCATTTTCGCGATGATTCGCGCCGGTCTGCCCTCCTTCGCGTGCTGTGTCTCCCGGCCGATCAGATACATAAACCGGTCGCGCATCCAGATAGGAGCAAGCACCAGACGGTTCCAGTGCTTTGGTTCGGAGTAACCGGAGAGCATATTAAATACCGCGGTCGCGTCCTCACCAATTGGATCCTGGCAGGTCATGATCCCGCAGTCTGTGTACAGCTTCGCGGTCGAGTCGTTATAATTGCCGGTACCCAGATGCACATAACGCCGGATGCCATCCTCCTCGCGGCGCACGACCAGCGTGATCTTGCTGTGTGTTTTCAGTCCCACCAGCCCGTAGATCACATGACAGCCCGCTTTTTCCAGCATCTTTGCCCAGTTGATATTATTTTCCTCATCAAAACGTGCTTTCAGCTCCACGAGCACGGATACCTGCTTGCCATTTTCCGCCGCCTGCGCGAGCGCTACGACGATGGGAGAATTGCCGCTGACGCGGTACAGCGTCTGTTTGATCGCGAGCACGTCCGGATCGGAAGCCGCCTGCTTTACAAACTGAACGACCGGATCAAAGGTCATGTAGGGATGGTGAAGGAATATATCGCCTTTCCGAATCTGTGTGAAAATGTCCTCTTCCTCATTCATGCCCGGAACCGGCTGCGTCCGGTAAGGCTTCTGGCGGCAGTCGTCCATCCCCTCTATCCCATACAGCTTCATCAGGAACGTCAGATCAAGCGGCCCGCTGATCTTATAGATATCGTCATTTTTCACATCCAGCTCCTGCTTTAAAAGCTTCAGCAGCTTTGGATCCATATTTTCTTCGATCTCCAGGCGGATGACCTCGCCCCACTGGCGCTTTTTCAGCTGCTTCTGAATCTCCTTGAGCAGATCGGCCGCATCGTCCTCATCAATTGTCAGATCCGCGTTCCGCATGATTCGATAGGGATGTGCACAGATCACATTGTAATTGGAAAAAAGCTGATGAATATTCCGCTCGATCAGCTCTTCCAGCAAAATCACGCATTTTGTCCCATCCGCGGCGTCCGGGAGCCGGACAATGCGCGGCAGCACGGAGGGTACCTGTACGGTCGCAAATTCGATCTCGGCTTTTTCCTCTTTTTCGGATTTACCGTTCTTTTCTGTTTTTTCGTTTTTCTCAGCCTTTTCGGTTTTTTCTATCTTTTCGGCATTTTCGGCCTTCTCGCCTTTTTTTGTGAGCAGGGCGCCGATATTAAGTGCCTTATTTCGAATCAGGGGAAAAGGGCGCGACGAATCCACTGCCATCGGCGTGAGCACGGGATACACATTTTCCTCAAAGTAGCTGTCGGCAAATTCCGCCTGCTCGTTTGTCAGCTTTTCATGCCCGGTCACGACCTCAAGCCCATGCTGTCTGATCAGCGGCAAAAGAGAGCGATTATAGGTCGAATACTGCTGTTTTACCAGCTCGTGCGCTTCCTTCGAAATCAGGTCGAGCTGTTCTGCCGCTGTCATACCGGCAATATCCTTTTTAGTATATTTTGCGTGAACCATATCCTTTAATGAAGCGACACGTATCATAAAAAACTCATCGAGGTTTGAAGCAGTGATACTTAAAAATTTCAATCGCTCCAGTGGAGGCAGCGTTTTATCCCGCGCTTCGCCCAGCACTCTGGCGTTGAAGCTAAGCCAGCTGCTCTCCCGATTTATATAATATTCCGGCTTTTCAAATACCGAACCCGCCATTTCTTCTCCCTCCTTTGTCAGACAGTCCACCTGTATCCATTTCCATCCGATCCGTCAGCCGCAGCGCCTAAAGCGTTTTTTTCTGTTTTAAAACCGGCCGGACATTGAAAACCTCCTCGAAGAAATCCACTTTTTCGTTAAAAGCGCCGCGCTCCAGCGAAATATCCTCCTGACTCGCCACAGAGATTTTCAGCTCGTGCTCCTTTAAGGTCACAGATACATTTTTGCATTTCTGGCGATGCGTGCGGTCAAGCACATTGGCAATACGCAGAATTGCTGTCAGCTTTGCCACAACCATATACTGGTTCTCATCCAGATCTGTTTTTGTTTCAAGCTCATCGTAATAAACAAACGAACTTGTATTGTATTTGACTGTGTATGCGACTATAAGCTGTTCCTCCTGCGAAAGACCGATAATTTCTGTGGCAAGGATAATATTGTATGCACAGTCTGATACGTCCGTCAGGCTGATAAATTTGCCGCAGCTGTGCAGGATGACCGCAATCTGCAAAAGCAGACGTTCCCTCGCTCCCAGTCCGTGCACCTTTTTCATACGGTCAAAAATCTGAACCGCTATGTCCCCGATATTCCGGATATGCGTCTGGCTGGTCTTATAGCGCTTTGAAATGCTGCGGGCGGCGGCAAGAATATCTTCATCAAAGCTGTGACGACGCGTGATAAGCCCCATCCGCACGCCGTAATCGTAGGCGACGCCGTCATTCTGTGAAAAGCCTGCCATCCACACAACGTCCACCCCAAAGCTCTCCATCAGGCAGCGGCAGAAAATCGCCGATGGAACGATTGCTTCTGTCATGTCGGAAGGAAGCCCGTATTTTTCCGCTATCTGCTCCGGCGTCAGACCGATCATATTCTGATAACCAATCTCAAACTGCTCCTTTGTCAGAGATGGAATTTTCGACTCCTCCTGCTCCATTTGCAGCATGATTTCATTTAAGCTGCCGCCCACCACAACCAGATTGCGGATTTTCCGATCCTTCTGGTAAAGCTTTGCGAAACCGGCCAGCTCATAGTCCATAAGCTCTTTCACAAGCTTCTCAAAGTGCTCATTGTTTTTCGAGAGCGGTAAAACCTTCTCTCTTGTCGTGACATTTCCCACACGGATATTCTGTGTCGTGATCAGCTTATCTTTATCAAAAAGGGAAATCTGCATACTGCTGGCACTGATATCCACGATCGCCGTCGCGTTCTGTATGATTGTCTCAAACTCCGAGGAGACAGAAGCGAGCGCCTGATAATCTACAAAACGCTGCTCTGCGTTCGTAAACACATCAATATCCAGTCCCGTCTGCTTCTCAATATAATCGCAGAGCATCGCCCTGTTCCGGGACTCCCGGAAAGCGCTCGTCGCAAAAACGCGGTAAGCGTCCACCCTGTAGCCGGACATCGTTCGTTTAAAATCATTGAGCACAGCACAGAGCTCATCCACATGCTCCCGGCTGATCCGCCCCTGCTCATACACGTCCAGGCCAAGGTTGATACGGGTAGAAATACACTCAATTTCCCGCATGACCCTTCTCTGCGTAAACTCAAAAATTTTCATTTCTGTCACAGCCGAGCCAATGCTGACCGCGGCAAACGTTTTTACAGCCATATACGCCTCCCTGTGATATAGTTGGCATGGATTTGCGCGTTCCTCTGCAATCCTTCTGCCATGCACGGATATCTGTGCGTCCCTCTGCTATCTTCTGCCATGCACGCCGCATGCCGCCCTTACGAGCTATATACTGCCTGACGGCAGTATATGCATGTGGCTGAATGGGGCATTCTGCCCCATTCACGTAAAATAGAAACTCAGACCTTTGCAAATAAATATGCGCGGTCTGCATTTCTATTTTACTGCATGGCAGAAAGGTAGGAAACAAACTGTTGGGCGGTTCGGCCGGACAGGCCGCCGTGGCTCAG
>JAJQIE010000138.1:4206-6422 GCA_021199395.1 Lachnospiraceae bacterium
GAGTTCATCCTCCGGCATGGTGATGCCGTATCTCGCTGCCAGCGCACGCACGATATTCTGGAACTGTTTTTTGTCCGGCGATCCGAAGTAGATTGTGACGCCGAACCGGGAAGAAAGGGAAAGCTTTTCCTGCACGGTATCCGAGATATGGAGGTCGCCCCCATGTGTTGCGTGAAGCTCGGAGGGCTTTCCGATATCGCCTTCCATATTGTCGCCAAACTGCTCCCGGATCAGGTGACGGCGGTTTGAGGTCGCGTAAATCAGCACATTTTCCGGTTTCCGCTCCAGACCGCCCTCAATCACCGCTTTCAGATATTTATACTCTACCTCAAATTCTTCAAAGGAGAGATCGTCCATATAGATAATATACTTGTAATTCCGGTTTTTAATCTGTGCGATCACTTCATTCAGATCCTGGAACTGATGCTTGTAAATTTCAATCATCCTGAGGCCACGGTCATAATACTGATTTAAGATACCCTTGATGCTTGATGATTTTCCGGTCCCGGCGTCCCCAAACAGCAGGCAGTTGTTTGCGTTTTTGCCTTCTACAAAGGCTTCCGTGTTGTCTATCAGCTTTTTCTTCTGGATTTCGTATCCGACCAGATCGTCCAGCTTCACATGCGCGATGTTTGTAATCGGCAGGATCTGTACGCCGTTTTCTCCATGGTCTACGCGAAAGGCTTTGTGCAGCCCAAATTTACCGACCCCAAATTCACGATAAAACCGGATCATATCGTCTGTAAACTGTTCCAGATTGCCCTGCTCTTCTTCGGTCGTTTCGCTATCGGCAGCGAAGCGGGACTGTGTACCCATAGTGTCATTTGGCAGCCCGACGCCACTGGCGGGCGTTACCCCGGACGCCGCCGCGAGCTGCGCACTCAGCTCGCAGATACGGTCGCGAATACGACGGTTAAAGATTTTTCCTTCTACCTCACCGCGCCGGTAATGAAGGATTTCTTCAAAAAAGCCGACATTCAGCGCTTTCTCCACCCCGGAAAAATTCAGAGCAAAAAGCTTCATGAAAATAGCAAAATCATGCTTTGCCAGTGTCAGCAGGCTTCCATCCGAAAGACCGCGGATCTCACAGGAGGTGCTGAAAACATTTTCATTATTTACCAGCAGAAGCGTAAGATAATTATGCCAGAGATTTCCCTCAAAGCCGTAGGTGCCCGCCAGATCCACCAACGCGTGCATACAGGAAAAAAAGCGCCTGCGAACCGTCTCCCGATCCGCCTCACAGTCAAAATGCTCCATCACCTGGCACATATCCTCAAGTATCTGCCCGTTTTCAAAATTCCGGTACAGAATCAGTTCATCTAAATCTTTTCTTTTTATCATAGCTTCCATTTCTTCGTTTTTCCTCATATGATGCTGCGAGCGGCAAAAGAGCAGGATACTTTTTTGACAGCCGCATCCGCCAAATCCGGATATGACCGTGCCGTTTGCATCGCTTTCTCAGTAATTTCCCAGTATTTTCATATTGATTGCTTCCTCCCGGATACCGCGCAGGGCATTTTTAACCGCGCTGTCCATGAGGTTGCCGTCAAAGTCGATAAAGAAGCGGTACTCCCAGTTCCTCCCAGGAATCGGCCGTGATTCAATCTTATTCATATTCAGATTGTTGTAGATAAAATGCGAAAGAATATTATAAAGGGAACCGCTGGAATGTGGGACCTCAAAACAGATGCTGATCTTCTTCGCGTCGCGCCGGAACACCCGCTGGTTTGTGACCACGATAAAACGGGTCGAATTCGCCTCATTGTAGTAAATCTTTTCCGCAAGCACCTCAAGGCCAAAATACTCCGCTGCGAAAACGCTCCCGACCGCTGCCTGCGTCGGATCCTGATCGTCCGCCACTTTTTTTGCCGCCCGTGCCGTATTATCAAACGGAATCAGCTGCCACTCTGGATGATGATACAGGTATTCCTCACACTGGGACAATGCCTGCTGATGGGAATACACCCGCCTGATTTCGTCCAGCTTTGCTCCGGGCAGGCCAAGCAGCGCATGCTCACATTTAATGATCTGCTCTCCGACAATATAATTTTCAAAATTTACCAGCAGGTCATAATTATCCGCCACAATTCCCGCGGAAGAATTCTCAATCGGCAGCACCCCGTAATCTGCCGAGCCTTCAGCGATCGCTTCCATCGCATCCCGACATTTTCTCACATGGAAGCAGTTTACATCCCTGCCAAAATACTCGCGCATGG
>JAJQIE010000018.1 GCA_021199395.1 Lachnospiraceae bacterium
CCGGATGGTTTTATACTTCCTATGTTTTGCCTTGAATTCGCCGGAGCCAGATCATTTGGTCCAATATTAGCAAACGCAACGCCTGCCCTCCCAACAAAACGTGAACCACACAGGCGAAATGTATTTTGGCGTAGCCTGACAGCAAGTGTCAGGCTCGCCGTGAATGGTAACAATCCGTTCAAAAACACGCTCAATGGCATCTTGACACTCAATGAGAACAAGCTTCTGGATTTAAGTCTCCTGTGGCTTCATACCTTCTGCATATTGAGAATGCTCACAGCCGGAGTCGTCGAAATCCGCTCCGGCTATGAAAACGCATTGTCAAAAAGTCAGGTAAATGTGGCAAAGCAGGCGCAGGGCAGCCGGTGATTCAGTCCCCGGCATGACCGCAGCTCGAAAACAGTTCCATTTTTTTCCGGCATTCCTGCTCCACAGCTTCTACCGCCGCCGGAATCAGGTCGGTAATGCCTTTATCCATGCTGCTGAACTGGCGGAATTCTGCCTTTACGGCGGCAACATTAATATCTGTAAAGATATTAACCTTGCTGATCCCTTCCCGGATGGCCATGCGGAAATCCCTATCTGTCAGTCCGGAGCCGCCATGTAAGACAAGAGGTACATCGACTGTATTTGCAATCGTACGAATCCGGTCAAAATCAAGTTTGGGCGGCAGCTTATATGCGCCGTGCGCATTTCCAACCGCAATCGCCAGAGCATCCACTTTGGTACGCTCCACATAATCCTTCGCGATCTCCGGATCCGTAAAATATCGGGAAGGATCCTCCATACAGGAAGCATCCTCCGCTGAATCCGGATTATCTCCTACATGTCCCAGCTCTCCTTCGATGGTCGCTCCATAGAAATGGGCGATCTCTGCCATCTCCCGCACCTTCTCCACATTCACCTCATATGGGTCCGTCGAACAATCATACATAATAGAAGAAAATCCAAGTTCAAGAGCCTTTAAGCAGGTTTCCTTATTTAAGCCATGATCAAAATGAACGACCACGGGTACGCTGGCTTTTTTTGCCATGGGAAGCAGGAGATACGACAATTCCTCCAGAGGGCCATAGGGTAACAGTATCTCTGCTGTTCCAATAATCACCGGCGACTGCGTGGACTCTGCAGCGGCAAGAATCCCTCTGGCAAGCTCCAGATTGACCGCATTAAAAAGTCCTACCGCATATTTTTTACTCTTTGCAGGAAGCAAAACATCATTTAAATTCGCTAACACTTTCACTTCTCCTCTCTTTTATGCATTTTTCCATTATTCGATATTGATCAATACAAAATTTCATTTCCTTATTTATTCTTAGGCCAGTCGCAGGCAATTTTATCTTTCATTTCATCAAAGCTTTTCAATCCGCTCAGCGCATCGTAGGAGCTCACACAACAGGCTCCGGCAGCGGCAGCCAGGTGCATGGATGTTTCCAGCGTCTCTCCCTGCAATACTGCTGTCAGGAAAGCAGCGATACTGGTATCGCCCGCTCCGGTTCCGGATAAAATCCGTTCCGGGACATAGCTTTTCTCGAAGCCTTCCCGGTCCGCCCATGCAGCGGCGTCAAGATTCAGCTTTTTCCCTGTCTGCCCCAGAGCACTCTCTCCGGCCGTGCGATAATACAGACCGGGAGCGCCGCATTTGATCACCAGCACCTTTGCTCCCATTTTCATACAGGTATCAGCCAGAGGACGGACGTCCTTTTCCACATCCAGGATTTCTGTCAGATCCCGCCCTGCCGCGCGCTTTTGCAGATCTTCAAATCGATCTCGATCGATCATAAACATGAGTTCTTCCACGCTTGGCACAAAGAAGTCCACAAAAGGAAGTACCCGTTCAAGAATCCCATACCAGTCGGCCTGGCCTGCCTCGGATGACGGATCCACTGCCGCCATATCAAGCGAGGTAGCTGCCTCCGCTTCTTTCGCCCGCTTCATCAGCTTCAAAAGCTCTTTCCCATTTTCACGATACATACCAGCCATAACAGGCGGATATCCAAAATGAAGCAAGGCAGCCTCCTCCAGTGCTTCCGCAGGAAGGTCTTCTGCAGAAAACGTATCATTGGCTCCGGGATTGTGAAGAAATATCCGGTCGATCCCCGGTATGGCAAGCACCACCGAATAGGATGTGGACTCGCCGTCCGCAACCAGCAGGCCTTCTTCTGCTCCATGCCTGTTCAGTATGCTTCGGATCATTGCACCAAATGGATCGTTTCCGACTTTTCCCATCAGCGTAACGTCCGCGCCAAAAAATTTCATGGCAAGTCCTGTATTCGCCACAGAGCCTCCCGTATGTACATCTGCTTCCTTCATATGAATCAGCCTGCCCGGCTGTAAAAGATCACTCACCGTCTCTACCGGACGCCCCGGAAAGACCGGCGTAATATCCAGGCAGATATGACCTGCCACGATTGCTTTTTTCTTCATCACAGCACTCCCTTCGTCTGCCAGCATATCAAACAGGCGTATCGGCTGCGGAAAAGCCGTTCGACCCGGAATACCCTGACCGGTCCATTTCCTTTGCCAACACGCCTTTTCAGCTCTATTTCAGTTTTATTTCAGTCCCATCAGGAGCTCCATTACATACAGCTCAAGAGCTTCAAAATCTCTGTTCTCTACACACTTCTTCTGGAAGTCATAATCGAATCGGTCTGCCTTTTCCTCCAGAGCTTTGAACACCTTCAGACTGGTTTCCAGATGCTTATAGCTATCCTCGTCCTTCGTAGTGCGCATTGCCTTTACGTCCAGGCCGGCAAGTTGTCTTTGGTAACTGCTCCGTACTTTCACAGCTACCGCTTCCATACTGCGCGCCAGGCTGTGTCAGGCAATGATATCTGGTTTATTTTCACGCGTGAATTTCATAATTCTATTAAAACACAGACTTCTGTAAAAAAAATGACAATCTTGCGATTTTTTGTTTCCTATTTTGCGATTTCCCTGCTATACTGAATTCAGCAGATACTTTCGCTCAAAACATTTTATAATAACGACGTAAGTCGTTTTACTCTGCGCCGGACGTGGGCTGCGCAAGCAGCCATTCCATGCGCGTCCGTGTGCATCATTTACAGTGAATGACAAAAGAATTTTGTCGTTCACTATAAAATAAGGGGAAAATCATGTCGCAAAATAAAAAAGAGCTGGAGATCGTCCAGCACACTCAGATGAATTTTCTTGAAATCTTTCTCATTGAGATGGTTTCCCGCCAGCCGCATGGACATGAGGATCTGGAAATCGGGCTGATCCTTGACGGCGATATCCGGCTGTATCTGGACAGCGACAGCTTCCTGCTGAAGCCGGGGGATATCTACATTATCAACCGTTATCAGGTACACGCGCTGTCTGCCGCAGGCAGAAAAAGTCTGGCTCTCGCATTCCAGACTGACACGGAATTTTATCGGCGTATCAATCCCGCGCTTGAGAGCGTTCAAATTGAGAGCAATCTTATTCACAGTGGGGCGCTTCATAATGTCATGTATGAAGGCCTGCTTTCCTGCGCGAGCTGTTATTTTAGCGGCGAAACCAATTATGAGCTGCGCTGCGCAAGCATACTTCTGGATGTCCTGTATCATCTGCTCTCCAGCGCGCACTGCCGCAGCGCAAGCGAAAGTGAGCAGAGAATCGCAAGAAGCAATTCTGCCCGGCTCAACCGGATTACAGATTTTATCTCGGAGAATTATACCCGGAAGATATCTCTGCAGGATATTGCGGAACGCGAGGGCATCACTGCCTGCCATGCATCACACTTTATCCGCAGAATGCTCGGCATTTCTTTTCAGGATTATCTGAACAACAAACGGTTTGAGCATGCGTACCGCCTGATCCGCGCCTCGAAGGCAGACTTCAATATCCTGGATATCTGCCTCGAAGCCGGTTTTTCCAGCAGCAGATACCTGAATCAGATGTTTGAGAAAAAGCTTGGGTGCACGGTAAAGGAATACCGTCGCGCCGAAAAAGAGCCCGCACCCATCTCTCCTTCTCTGCCTGCCGATAATTATGAACGGAAGTATGAATTTGAGAAAGCACGGGAAAAGCTGAACAGCCTTTTCGCTTGAATAAAAGAAAAAGCGGTGCAACCGCTCAGGTCACACCGCAGGGAAAAGCCTGTTTCCTTATCTGATTTAGCCTCTTACAGATTTGTATAACCCATCAGGTAGGTATCTACCTCTTTTGCCGCCTCGCGGCCCTCGCGGATGGCCCACACGACCAGGGACTGGCCTCTGTGCATATCTCCCGCGGTAAAGACCTTTGGCACGCTTGAGGCATATTTGCCGGGAGCAGTCTGGACGTTCGTGCGCGGGTTTAAGTCTACCCTGAACGCGTCGGTGACGTATTTCTGCGCTCCTAAAAAGCCCGCGGCGATCAGTACCAGATCGGCTTTTACCGTTTTCTCGCTGCCCTCGACCGGCACCATCATCATGCGGCCGGTCTTCTCGTCCTTTTTGCTCTCCAGACTGACAAGCACGGCTTTGACAAGCTCGCCCTTTTTATTTGCGATAAATTCTTTCACAGTCGTCGTATAGATACGCGGATCATGTCCGTACACGGCAATCGCCTCCTGCTGGCCATAATCGGTCTTGCAGACGCGCGGCCATACCGGCCACGGATTGTTCGCCGCGCGGGTATCCGGGAGTTTTGGCATCATTTCCAGCTGGGTCACAGACGCCGCGCCGAGCCGGATGGAGGTGCCGACGCAGTCATTTCCGGTATCACCGCCGCCGATCACGAAGACATGTTTGCCCTTTGCCGAGATGAATTTTTTATCCGCAAAATTGGAATCCAGAAGACGCTTCGTCGTTGCTTTGAGGAAATCCACCGCAAAGTAAATACCTTTTGCCTCGCGCCCCGGTACATTGATATCTCGCGGGTTGGAAGCGCCGCAGGCGAGCACAATTGCGTCATACTCCTTCAGCAGATCGTCTGCGTTTACAGTTTCTCCGACATTGGCATTCGTGACAAAGGTAACGCCTTCTTCCTCCATCAGCGCAATCCTGCGGTCGATAACGGATTTATCCAGCTTCATATTCGGAATGCCATAGCGAAGCAGACCGCCGACGCGGTCATTTCGCTCATAAACGGTCACAAGATGTCCGCGCCGGTTGAGCTGCATCGCCGCCGCAAGCCCGGACGGGCCGCTGCCGACGACAGCCACCTTTTTGCCGGTACGCACCTCCGGCGGGTTCGCCTTTACCAGTCCGGTCGCGAACGCGTTTTCAATAATCGCACGCTCATTTGCCTTGGACGCCACCGGCTCCGTGTCCAGGTTACAGGTGCACGCCGCTTCACAGAGCGCCGGACACACGCGGGAGGTAAACTCCGGGAAGCAGTTTGTCTTGGTCAGACGGAAATACGCCTCCTCCCAGCTCCCATGATACACCAGATCGTTCCACTCCGGCACGAGGTTGTTCAGCGGACAGCCGGAAGCCATTCCGCCGATCATCATGCCCGCCTGGCAGAACGGCACGCCGCACGCCATGCACCTCGCCCCCTGCTGCCTCTGCTTTTCCAGAGGCAGCGGCGTATGAAATTCGTTAAAATTCAGAATGCGCTCCTTAGGTGCGGTCTCTGTGTCATTTTCCCTTTTATACTCTAAAAATCCTGTTGGTTTTCCCACGATTCACACCTCCTACTCATCCTGTCCTTCTGTGATGGCGTAAAAAGCTTCAATCTGCGCCTGCTCGCTGCTTAGACCCTTTTCCTCCATCTGTACGATTGCCATCTGCATCTGCTTGAACTCGTGCGGGATGATCTTTTTAAATTTAGGAAGATACGTTCCAAAATCATCCAGAATCATCTTGCCCTTCTTTGAATTTGTGTATTTCACATGGTCGTTAATAATTTCCTTCAGCTCCAGTACATCGTACTTGGAAGTGATCAGCTCAATTGAAACCATGTTTTTATTTACCTTTGTGTACAGGTCATTGTCCTCATCAAGCACATAAGCAATACCGCCGCTCATACCTGCGGCAAAGTTTTTGCCAACGCTGCCCAGGATCACCGCGCGCCCGCCGGTCATATATTCGCAGCCGTGATCGCCCACACCCTCGACGACCGTAACCGCTCCGGAATTTCGCACGCAGAAACGTTCGCCCGCAACGCCATTGATATAGGCGCTGCCGCTGGTCGCCCCGTAAAGAGCCACGTTTCCGATGATAATATTCTCGTCCTCTCTGTAAGTAATCCCCTTTGGCGGATATATGATCAGCTTGCCGCCGGAAAGTCCCTTGCCAAAGTAGTCATTGCTGTCCCCGACCAGCTCCAGAGTCAGACCCCTGGGAATAAACGCGCCGAAGCTCTGTCCGCCAGCGCCATGGCACTTGATCGTGTAAGTATCCTCTTCCAGCCCTTCCGGATAACTCCGGGTAATCTCAGAGCCAAAAATCGTCCCGAACGCGCGGTCTACATTCGAT
>JAJQIE010000166.1 GCA_021199395.1 Lachnospiraceae bacterium
TAGTACGATTTCCTCCGTTTGGCTCAATACCATGAATGACACTGTTTTCTATTACAGGCTGCATCAGCATTTTAAAAACACAGCACCCCATTGCGGACGGCTCGATCTCATATTCCACCCGAAAGCTGTCCCCAAATCGATATTTCAGTATAATCAGGTATTGTGCAATCGTGTTCAGTTCATCCTGCAGCAAAACCTCCTGATCATCATTATCCAATACCTCCCGCAGGGTCACAATAAACGCGTCGATCATTTTTTCCGCTTTTTCATCTTCCTCCAGAGCTACCATGCATTTGATGGAAAACAGAGTATTATACATGAAATGCGGATTGATCTGCATCCGCAGCGATTTCAGTTCCGCGTTTCTTTTCAGTTTTTCCTCTTCTTTGATATCCTGTATTAAATCCGAGATTCGAGCAGTCATTTCCTCTGACATCCGGTTGATATCGCTGATTTCCTTCCATCCTCTGTCAGTGTCAAATTTTGTTTCAAATTTTCCCTGACTGACCTGCCTAAGCTTCTCCGAGAGCTCCACGATTGGCTTTGTCGTCATTTTTACCAGAAATATCCCCATGATGACCGCTACAATACTGATTCCGAGTACCACCGGCAGGACTGCTTTTTGTAAATCCAGTGCTGACAGAAGAATGTTGCTCATAGGCATCTCTTCAATGTAGTACCAGCCATATTCAGAGTCCATATATCGCGACATAATATAATCGGTTCCATCCTTGTTGATCACCGTATAGGTCTCTTCCTCATCCATTTCCATAAGTACATCAAAAAAGCTGTACTGCTGCCCGATATATGACGTTCGATCTTCAGAAATGATTTTTCCGGTCTGATCAACAATATAGATATGATTATTCTCATTGATCATATCGCTGTAGGTGTCAAAAATAGATTCCTCTGAAACGCTGATCAGCAACGTTCCTTTTTTCTCTCCCTCAATATATACATTTTTCGCCAGCGATACATAAAATTCCCCGCCGTCGATCTCCGTATGCGTTCGAGTCCAGAAAAAAACATCCTCCCCGTCTGGTATCTCCAGAAACCATTTTTTCTGTCGGATACTTGCATAGTCATATACTTCATACTCATGGCCCGTGACAAACACGAGGCCGTTATTTCCCACTACAATTGTGTGAACAGGTACGTCAATCACATTCATCGCATTCTTGTATGTCAGCTCCAGCGCATTCACATTCGCCCGAAGCATACTGATATCACTTTCACCCACAACTGATTTTTCCAGAACATAGCTGATAATCGAACTGTCATAAAGAATTGACAGGCCTTCCATTCCTTTTTGGATCAGGGACGTCCTGGAGGAAATCTGCTGGAGGACATCCGCTCTTGAGGCCGCCACACGATTTGTTATCGACTGCTGATAATAATAAAAAGTGGCGGAAAATATGCCAAAAATTGAGCACAAAATAATAATCACAAACAAAACCAGCAGTCCTGTCTGAAATCTTATTTTCTGCAAAATCCTTCTCATATTATCCGCCTTTCCTGTAATTTACGCTAGCGCATCCAGGTGAGACCTGATAAAACGATATCCCTTTTTACACAGGATGTCCGCGGGATCCTCGGAATCGTTCCATAAGTGCAACGCTGGTATCATGGACGGAGTCGTTCCACCCGTAAATGCTTCAATCGTCAAATATCCCTCATATCCGGCATCCGCCAGGCTTGAGAAAAAGTTCTCAGGCACTGCATGACCAGCTCCTGGCGTCCCTCTTGTACTCTCTGAGACATGTACATGCTTCAGGTATGGCATTGCTGATGCATAAGCCTTTGCAACGTCATATTCCTCAATATTTCCATGATTGGTGTCGCCAAGAATACCTACATTCGGAAGCCCAAGCTCCTCTACGAACCTTCTGGTATCCGCGATGGTATTCACAAAGTACATTTCAAAACGATTCAGTGGCTCCAGTGCAATATCCACGCCTTTATCCGCCGCAATACGAAATGCTCTTCCCAATACATCAAGAGCCCAGTCCCATTCCTGCTGCGTCCTGCGTTTCCCAGACATTCTGCCAAGCCCCTGGAAAAATGGTCCGCTCAGCAAATGCGCCCCAAGCGCGATTGTTCTATCGCACCAGTCACTCAGATATGTGATTGAAGCCTCCCGCAGAGCCGGATCCTCGCTAATCGGGTCACACTCTGCCGGATTCATAGTACATACAGCTGTACGTTCAAGTCCAAGCTCATCGCACAGCTTCGAGAACCTGTGGATATCCTCCATATCCATCATGGCAACAGGAAACTCTGCCGCGTCAAATCCTGTTTCTTTTATATAGCGCACAATCTTCTCATGCTCATCAAACCTTGGACAATCTGTCCACAGGAATAAATTCATGCCGATTTTCATTCTTATCATTTCCTTTCTTTTTGCTGCTAACACCACTTATACGTTTTATTCAAAGAATACAGAATCCTTCGACCCCAGCATCTATATGATGTCGGGGTCAAAGGAGCTTACATGAAATGTATCTGCGGATTTCCCCGCTCATTTTAACAGAAAAAACGGACAGAAGGGTTACACAGCTCTCATTTTTATAATATATGACATGAAAACCGAATATATTGCCGTACCTCCATTATACTATGGAAATCGCAAAATGTCTTTCATTTTCAACAATATATTCCATCAGAACTGGGTAAATTCCGGCATAGTAATAATTTCTCCGCCTTTCATCGCCGATTCATGTGCCAGAATACCGGCTACATTCCAGTTCGCAGCTACCGTCGAATTTACATGTGCGGGTCTTCCCTCCTGGATTGCGGAGATGAATTCCTGCACCATATGTGGATGAGATCCGCCATGACCACTGCCCTGAATAAAGGATACATGGCTCTCATCAATAATCTGCTCCTTTAACGTAAATTTCGCGATCTCAGGAGCCAGCATATCATCCGTATCCGGCACTGTAACATGCTCCGCATCCTCAAATCCAGTATAAACAACCGGACCTTCCCCAACGCACTGCTCCCACTCAAAGGACTTTTTGGAACCGTAAAAATCAAAGCTCTCACGGTACTGACGAATTGTATCAAAAAGTGTACGGGTTACTTCTCCTGCCACGTCGCTGTCCGCAAATGTAAGCTGTACCGACTCAGCCGCAAAGGGTGAATTATACTGCTTTGCATATTCATCACGAATCGTACCGGAGCCGATGCAGCGAACTGTCTTAATCGGGTTCTGCAAAATCTCAGATAGCGGCGCGATCGCATGGGTCGGGTAATGCATTGGCGGCATACCATACCAGTAGGACGGCCATCCCGGAAGCCCCATATTCTGCTGATGAGAGCCTCTCAAAAACTGCAGACGGCCTACCTCACCATTTTCATACATCTTTTTAAAGTATAAAAATTCTCTGGTGTAAACGGAGGTTTCCATCAGCATATAAACTTTCCCTGTCTCTTTCTCCAGCCTGCAGATTTCTTCACACTCCTCTACTGTCATACCCATCGGCACGGTCGAAGCCACATGCTTTCCAGCCTTCAGGGCCTTTACTACGAAATCCTTGTGTGAGCGCAGATCCGTTGTAATATGTACAGCGTCAATCTCATCATCCTTCAACAGCTCATCATAATCAGTATAGCGTTTCTCGATCCCCTGAGAATCCGCGAATTCATTCAGGAGCTTCTCATTTCTTCTGCAGACCGCTACACACTCGGAATTGTGGTATGCCTTATAAATCGGCACAAACTCCCCTCCGAAGCCTAACCCTACTACTGCTACTCTTACTTTTTCTGCCATTTCTTTGTCCTCCATTTTATATTATAAGAAAACGGCATCTGACCGTTTTCTTATTGAGTTACTTTTTTCCCTGAACTGTTCGTAAGCATGCAGGAAATCACCACAAACACCAACAGCACAATTCCTTTTACCGAGTCCTGAGAATATACATCCAGGTTGCACAGGTTCATAATATTATCCAGAGACGCCATAATAAACGCGCCTACAAAGGTACCATATACGTTTCCTTCCCCGCCCTTCAGGCTTGTGCCGCCTACAATCACAGCCGCTACAGAAGAAATCATATAGTCGGAAGTAGAACTCGCATTACAGAACTGGAGACGAAACTCTACGGTCAGCGCAGCAAGACCACAGAAAAATCCGCTCAACGCGTAAACCATAAATTTTACATGATCTGTTTTAATTCCGGACATTCTGGCTGCCAGCTCTGTACCTCCCGTCTGGTAAATATTTTTTCCAAAACGTGTGTATGCCAGCACAAGGATAATAATGACCGAGGCGGCAATCCACAGAGCCGTAGGGAAGAGCCGTCCGGCAAGACCATCCAGATGCCATGCCTCTACCATCCATGTAACCTGCTTTCCAAACTGCAGATTCTGTGACTTGCTAAGTACCAGCGCTAAAGATGTGAAAAACATCTGTGTACCCAGCGTCAGCATAAACGGCGGAATTTTTGATTTTGCAACGATGATGCCATTGACAGCCCCACACGCGGTCGTTGCCAGCAGCATAAGCAGAATAACCAGGAAAGGATGAAGAGACGTATACTGCAGAAGCATTGCCGTCACACAAAACCCGACCGAAGTAATACCGCCTACGCTCAAATCCATACCACCTGTTAAAATTACCAGCATCTGGCCCAACGCGATAATGCCGATCGCAGCAGCTCTTTCTCCGACATTTATCATATTGCTGCTGCGGAAATACAGTCCCCCGCTGGCGATTGTCGCAAACACAATCAAAATCAACGCCGTGAGGATTACCGAATATTTTTTGAGGTATTCAAAACCTGTCAGTTTTACTTTACCATTTGCAGCACTATTCATCTCAGTTTTTCTCCTTTCTCAGGGAATTAAAGAAAAGCACCAAGACAAGAATAGACCCTACAATCATGCCCTCTATAAATCCCGAAATATTCGATAATCCCGTGAACACCACAATTTTTTTCAAGATTCGAAGAAAAATCACTCCAACGAATGCGTTTCTCAGCTTTCCTTCCCCGCCGTTCAGTGATATTCCGCCCATTACAACAGCCGCAATCGTGTATATTTCGTAATCTGTCGCAGCTGAGGCGTAACCCGAACTTAAATTTGCTGAAATCATCAAACCTGCGATACCTGCAAACAAGCCGCAGATCACATAGGAGCGCAAAAGAACATGCTTCACCTTAATTCCGGAAATAAATGAAGCATAATAGCTGGACCCTACCGCATAGGTTTCCCGGCCAAAGCGAAGCTTTTCCAGTATGTAGCTCAGCAAAAACAGCAAAGCAATTGTTATCAGAAACATCACCGGAACCCAGTTTCCAATGTTATATATCAGTATTTTCCGAAAAGACCGGATGCTCAGAGCTATCGGAGCACCCTTTATCATACGGTTTGCGATACCTGTCGCGATCCAGGTGACAGCCAGAGTAACCACGAGAGGCGGAAGATTGAAATACGCCACCATAACACCGTTTAGAAGTCCGATCGCGGATGATGCCAGAAGCGCCAGCACAATCGCCAGGACTATAGTCGTACCATCGTTGCCTGTGTACCAGTATTTCATCGTATATGCTACCATAACGGTCGCCAGCCCTGCATTGGCCGCTACAGACAGATCAATTCCTCCGGTCAGAATAACAAATGACATTCCCATCGCTAAAAACGACATATACGATATTTCTACCAGCAGTCCACTGATATTCATTCGTGAGAGGAACGCACTGTTAAAAACGCAGCAAAAAAGGAACATCGCAATCGTTATCAGTAAAAGTCCTTTCCCACTCAGGATTTTTTTTACTCTATCCATCTTAGCTGTTCCTCCTTTCTACACAACTTCTCTTGAAGAAGACAGAATATCAGAGAGGATCTCCTGTTTATCTGCTTTCTCAATCGGATAGGTATTAACCACTTTTCCTTCTGCCATCGTGATGATCCGGTCAGACAATTCGATCAGCTCGTCAATATCACTGGAAGCAATAATAATGGCCTTTTTCTGAGTTTTGGCAATATCCCGGAAAATAGCATAGAGATCCGCCCTTGCCCCCACGTCTATTCCTTCTGTCGGCTCTATCAGAAACAGGATCTCCGACTCAGCCTGGATCCACTTCGCCACCAATACCTTCTGCTGATTACCGCCTGAAAGGAACTGGACGTTCTGTGTAGAATTAAAGCATCTGATTTTCATCTTCTCAATAAACTGATTTGCAATCGGTCTCGACCACGTCGGGAGCGAAATCAGTTTTTTAAACTTATTGATA
>JAJQIE010000214.1:0-3776 GCA_021199395.1 Lachnospiraceae bacterium
TTATAAGACGATTTCATTTTATTACGGAATTCTGAAAGTTGCAAGAGCGGAATCAAAACTACAGAAAAAAGAGTTGCTATTTTTATAGCTTTGTGTATAATATTTTAAGAATCTATAAAGTGATGATGCCAGGGTCGAAAGTCAGGATTTCGGAAGCACGAAGTGCGAAGAAATCCGTAGGCATTATCTACCGTAGATGATATTGCCCCCAACATCAAAGTGATACAGGGGACAAGAGGTCAGAGTATCATAAATACAGCTAAGAAACGGAGAAGGAGAGTGCTATGGCCAGACTGGTAATCAATCCTGACAGAAAGGTCAGCAGGATTAACAAGGAAATTTACGGACATTTTTCTGAGCATTTGGGCAGATGTATTTACGAGGGCATCTATGTTGGGGAAGGCTCTCCGATCCCGAATGAGAACGGTATGCGTACCGATGTGGTAGAGGCGTTGAAAAAGATTCGGATCCCGGTGCTTCGCTGGCCGGGCGGCTGCTTTGCGGATGAGTATCACTGGAAAGACGGAATTGGCCCTAAGGAAGGCCGCAAGAAGATGATCAATACTCACTGGGGCGGCGTGATTGAGGATAACAGCTTCGGCACGCATGAATATTTTGAGCTCTGCCGTCAGCTGGGCTGCGAGGCGTATGTCAATGGGAATCTTGGCAGCGGCACAGTACAGGAGATGTCTGAATGGGTGGAATATATGACCTTTGACGGTCTTTCACCGATGAGCACCCTGCGCAGAGAAAACGGCCATGAGGAGCCGTGGAATGTCCGCTTTTTCGGTGTGGGCAATGAAAACTGGGGCTGTGGCGGAAACATGAACCCGGATTACTACGCGAATGAATACCGCAGATACCAGACCTACGTGCGCGATTATAAGAATCCGGACCGCGAGGGAGAGAGCAGTATTCTGAAGATCTGCAGCGGCCCGAATGTGGATGATTATGAGTGGACGGAGGAAGTGCTTAAAACGCTCTTCCACCACTGTGAGGATCGCTTCCATGGCAATCTGGACGGCCTTTCCCTGCATTATTACGTACATCCGGAGGGATGGAAGATCAAAGGCAGCGCGACGGATTTTGACGAAAAGGTATGGTACAAGACGCTGTCAAAGGCATTCTATATGGATGAGCTTGTCACCAGGCATGGAGAAATCATGGATCGCTTCGATCCGGAGAAAAAGGTCGGCCTGATTGTTGATGAGTGGGGGACCTGGTATACCGTAGAGCCGGGGACAAATCCGGGCTTCCTCTATCAGCAGAACACGATCCGCGACGCTCTGGTAGCCGGTATCACATTAAACATTTTCAACAAGCACTCGGACCGCGTGAAGATGGCGAACCTGGCGCAGCTGGTCAATGTCCTGCAGTCTGTCATTCTGACTGAGGGCGCGGATATGATTCTGACTCCGACCTATCATGTCTTTGATCTGTACAAGGAGCATCAGGATGCGGATTTGGTGGACAGCTGTATTGAGTCAGAGGAGATCGGTCTGGATGAGGAATATCAGGTGCCGAACCTGACAGAGTCCGTTTCCGTAGCGGAGGACGGCAGTATGTGCATCACTCTGACAAACGCATCCGTGGACACGGCGTATCCGGTAGAGACAAGCATTGTCGGACATGCGGCAGCGTCTGTTATCGGTGAGATCGTATCCGGGGAAATGCATGAGAAGAACACCTTCGAGGAGCCGGACACAGTGACTGTGAAGCCGTTTGACGCGGTGGAGATCACAGAGACAGGGCTTTCCTTTACCATTCCTCCGTGCGCGGTCGTGCGCCTGCGCGTAGAGCTGCGGTGATTCTCAGGAGCTGTGGTGAAATGCACGGCCTGGCGTGCGAATCGCAGGCCATAAAAGTTATAATCCACAGAAACGACAGCAATATAGTGACGAACAGGAAAACCCCGCCATGGATACCCACGGCGGGGTTTATGTATCAGCATTTACGTATCAGCATTTACGTATCGGCATGGGTAAAGGGGAGAACGAATGAGTGAGAATCTGAGAGTCTGCCGGAAATGTCTTCTGAATCAGGAGACAGAGGAGGAATTCCGCGCAAAGCTGGAGGAATACATAGCCAATCTGGATGAGGACGTCCGTGTAGATCAGGAAACCTACGAAAAAAGACTTACAATCTGTGGGAAATGCCCTCATATTATCAATGGAATGTGCAGGCTTTGCGGCTGCTTTGTAGAGCTGCGCGCGGCCGTTAAAGTGCGAAAATGTCCGGATGTGGAGCGCAGGTGGCAGGCGGAAGAATAATACCGCTTCACTTAGGCCGGTTTTCAGGAAAATATTTTAGAAAATTTTAAGAAAACAGTGGAAATACGGGAGCGAGTTTTGTATAATTAGGCTATATTTTTTGGTTTTAAGAGAAAGAATCTGGGGGAAAAGGAAAATGGGAAAAAAAGGATATCTGCGAGCCCTGTTTGTCATGCTGGCCGTGGCGATGCTGACGGTTCTGGCCTCGTCTACGGCCGTGGCTGCATCAAAGAAGAAAAACACATGGTACGAGTCCTCATCCGGCAATTATTATTATTACAACCAGAATGGGAAAAAGCTGAAGGACGGAAAATATGAGATAAAAGGGAAATATTATTATTTTGATTCTGACGGGATTCAGCGGACCGGGTGGCAGAAAGTCGACGGCAGTTATTATTATTTTAAAATTGCCAAGGGCAAGAAGGGCTACATGCTGACATCCCAGGATGTCAACGGTATCGTTTTGAATAAAAACGGGAAGGCAAAGCTTACCTCATACAGCAGGAAAAAGCTGCCGATTCTTTATAAAGCCAATCTTATGATGCAGTCTATCACAAAAAACAGTGACACAAAGAAAGAGAAGCTGCGGAAATGCTTTAATTATACATTGTCTTATCTGCGCTATGCCTCGATTGGTTCCTTCCAATGGAGCCCAAACTGGGATCTTTATTATGCGACGCGAATTTTTGTCTCAGGGTACGTTACCGGCGCCTGCTATACCCATGCGGTTGTGTTTGGATACCTGGCTAATGCTGTGGGGTATCGTGTGAATGTCATTTCATCCGGATATCATGGGTGGACGGAGATCAATAACCTCATCTATGACGCCAGCTGGTCCAGGTCAGATAAAACGCATGATTATTTTGGGATGCCTTATGGAGTGACAGGAGCCGGAATCCTCCTGAATTACGCGAGCAGCCGGAATTACATAATTACCATCTGACGGATACGGAAAATACCGGATCAGCGAAAATATTAAAAAAAGGATAAAGCTTTTCGCATTTACAGAAATTGGCAGGTGTGCTATGATTATGTATTATGTGGAAAGTCTTATAAGGAGAGGAAACATATGTGCAAAAGAAAGGGTAGGAAATCTGTTTTAGGCAAAAGTGTATTGTTTTTGATCGCGATCCTGTCTTTTTCGGGATCCGTGATGGTATCAGAGGCTTCTGATGTGGCCGTAGCCGCGACGACAGGCACCGGCGGGAATTCGGCTGTCGTCTCCGAGACGGGGACGGAGCAGACGGAATCTGAGACGGAATCCGAGAAGAAATCTGAGACAGAAGCTGAGACGGAAGCAGTGAAAAATGGCTGGGTGAAGGATACTGCCTCCGGGAAGACCTATTATTATAAAAACGGTCAGAAGGTAACTGGCAAAACGAAAATCGAGGGGAAGTATTATTATTTCAGCAAGAATGGCGTCATGAAAACCGGCCTGGTGACGATTGATTCCAAAACCTACTATTTTAAGCCGTCGAACGGTGTAATGGTTCAGTCCAAGTGGAT
>JAJQIE010000214.1:3876-6211 GCA_021199395.1 Lachnospiraceae bacterium
TCGAACGGTGTAATGGTTCAGTCCAAGTGGATTACCTTTTCCTCCGGAAGATCCTATTTCAATTCAAAGGGCGTCCGGGTCACTGGACGAAAGAAGATTAATGGAAAATATTATTATTTCAATTCAAAGGGGATTCTCAAGACCGGCACGGTAAAGGACGGAAAGAATACTTATTACGCGGACAGCAAGGGCGTTCTGTCGAACTGGAAGATTGGAAGCACCTATTATGATTCCAAGGGAAAAGAGATGGATTCGGTGGCGGTGAAGGAATTTACGACCTATCTGCGTGCGGTTTCCATCGCTGAGAGTATTACTACTTCTTCTATGTCGAAGTCTCAGAAGCTGAAGGTATGCTTTGACTGGGTAATGTCAAAATACTACGCAACGATGACAGTTGGCTTCAATTATCCGGGGTGGACTGCGGATCATGCGAACGATCATTTCCTTTATGGAAAAGGCAATTGCTTTGCTGACGCGTGCGCACTGGCTTATCTGGCAAAGGCGATTGGCTATACGGAAGTATATGTGTGCTCAGACAGCCTTGGGAAGGGCGCTCATGGCTGGTGTGAGATTGATGGAAAGGTATATGATCCGCTTTTTGCACAGGCGAAGAGCTATTCGAAATATTATGGCGCAAGCTATAGCACATATTATATACAGACTCCGGCCCTGCATGAAAAGATATGATTTTTTGTAACCAGTATAGGATGCACCTACATTTATGTGAGAGAACAGGAGGACGAAAAAAATGAAAAAAATGTGGAAGAAGGTTTTGTTGTTCATTCTCTGTCTTGCAATGATGCAGACATCGGCTGTCACAAATGTGATCGGCGGGACAGGTATTACGGCACAGGCAGCGACGAAGAACGGTCTTGTGAAGGTAAGCGGGAAGTATTATTATTACAAGAATGGGAAGAAGCTGAAAAATACGTGGAAGACAGTCACCACGACTTCATCGAGCGGAAAGAAGACCACCAACAAATATTATTTCGGATCGAACGGCGCGGCCATTATGGCGACTACCGTGATGAATTCTACCTATAATATTAAGGTTAAGACGATCAATGGTAAAAAGTATGGATTTGATACGAAGGCTCGTCTGGCGAAGGGCGTTTATGTAAACGAGCTGACCGGGAAGCTGTATTATTTCAACTCAAAAGGCGTCTACGACGCCACGAAGAGCAAGAAGCTGCGCACTGCGTCAAAGGAGGGAGCGGATCTGAGCAAGCTGGTCAAGCTTCTGGGAGAGCCGACGTCCCGGAAAGAGACTACCAGCTGCCTGGTAAATGGAAAGGACATCACACTGACGTATGCGCACTTTACGGTGCAGGCGTATCGTAAATCCGGCAGTACGAAGGAGACGGTATACGCGATCTATGCACGCTGACCGGCGGCATGCTCCGTGCTGCAGGCAGAACTGAAGCATGGAGAAGCAGTAAATAAAAGAGGAGGATCCGGAGAATGAGAAGGATTAAGAATATGGCTTTTCTGCTGTTGGTGGCTGTGCTGGTGTCGCTCTGTGCAGCTCCGACGTTTACATTGGCTGAGACGGGGACGTCCTCGTCCTCGACGACTACAAAAAATGGCCTGATTAAAAAGAGCGGTAAGCTTTATTACTATAAGAATGGCAAGCTTGTAAAAGATAAGCTGGGCATTAAGATCGGGAGCAGCTATTATAAAATCAGCAAAAAGGGCGTCTGCACGAAGGTCAGCGAGGCGGCAGGACGCGCGGGTGTCCAGCTGGAGAAGATCGGCAGGGCGAGCACGAACGCGAAGACGCTGAAAAAAGCGTTTACCTGGTGCTCTACCAGTATTGCTTATCGGTCGAGCTGCGGTTCGCCATCGTCAGGGCAGACCAAAGCCGCTTATTATTCGATTTTTGGTTTTAAATATAAACAGGGTGACTGTACTGTGATGGCGGCGACCTTTTACCAGATGGCGAAGGTGCTTGGGTATGACGCGAAGCTTGTCTCAGGCTATATCATTTCCGGGTACAATAAGGATGGAAGCGTTATTCTGGCAAAGCATGCGTGGGTCACGATCAAGAGCAGCGGAAAGACCTATGTCTATGATCCCAATTTTGCCTATGTGCAGCATACTGTGAACAATAATACAGCGGCTCACAGCGGTTATAAGATGACTTACACAAAGACAGGGAAAAAGCTCCAGTATACCTATTATTCATCGAAGAAAAAATTATTAAAGTGATGAGGAGGACTCAGAATATGAGAAACAGATACGTGAAACAGACAGGAAGCATTTTACTGGCGGCGCTTCTGGGCGTGTCGGGTGTGGCAGGGACATCGGCCTTCGTGTATGCGGAGGAAGCAGAGGC
>JAJQIE010000028.1 GCA_021199395.1 Lachnospiraceae bacterium
CTTCCATCTCCAGTCTCAGGACGTCTCCCGGCGACACCTTGCGGCGAAAACGCGCTTTATTGATTCCGCCAAGCAGAACTATTTTCCCCCGGTATTCCTCCTGTGACAGAATCGCCACAGCGCCGGTCTGCGCCAGCGCCTCGCAGATCAGGACTCCCGGCATCACCGGCTCCTGCGGAAAATGCCCCGCAAAAAACGGTTCGTCATAGGTCACTGCCTTGCGCCCGACCACGCGAACCCCCGGCTCCAGCTCCTCAATCCGATCTACCAGAAGAAATGGCGAACGGTGCGGCAAAATCTCCATAATCTGTTTTGTATCCATCATAATGGCTTTCCCCCCTGTCTGTCCAAACACTCCGCGCTTACTTTTCATTCCTCCGAATACGCATCAGAGGCTGGCCATACTCTACGAGCTGTCCGTTCTTTACAAGAATCTCATCCACCACTCCGTCATATTCGGACTCAATCTCATTCATCAGCTTCATTGCCTCAACAATGCCGACAGTCTGCCCCTTTTTCACCGCATCTCCGATCCGGACAAACGGCTCGGCGTCCTCAGACGGCGCCGCGTAGAAGGTTCCGACCATCATGGATGTAATTTCCGCGCAGTCCTTTGCGGGCGTATCCGGTTTTAAGGCGTTTGCCTGCGCGGACGTCGGCGACGCGCCCGCTCCGAAATCAGTCTCCGGTGCCGACGTCGGCCTTACTCCGAAATCATTCCCCGGCGCATACGCATTAGCCGCCACAGTCGCTCTCCCCCCGCCCTGAATGCTGATTTTCGTGTCAGCATCCTCGTAGACAAACGAGGCCAGCCCGCTCTCAGTCACCTTGTCAATAACCGCAAAAATCTCATCTAAACCAAACTTCATATTGATGCTCCTGTATTCGTCATTGATTCATTCGCTTTCGCTTATATCACACGAATTTCTTAAAAATCAGCACTGCGTTGTGCCCGCCAAATCCGAGAGAATCTGTCAAAGCAGCAGTCACCTCGCGGTTCGTCCCCTCCGGCGTGTAATTGAGATCCATCTCCTCTTCTGCCTCGCAAAAGCCCGCCGTCGCGTGAATATAGTTCTCCATCACAGTCTTTACGCAGACGACCGCTTCCAGACCGCCCGCCGCTCCAAGCGCGTGTCCGATCATGGATTTGGTAGAATTGATATTCAGCTGGTAAGCGGCCTCGCCAAAGGCTTTCTTAATCGCGCGCGTTTCGCAGAGATCGTTGAGATGCGTGCCTGTGCCGTGCGCGTTGACATACTGGATCTCCTCCGGAGCCAGCCCCGCTTCTTTCATGGCAAGCTGCATCGCACGCGCCGCTCCCTCGCCGTCCTCCGCCGGGGATGTGATATGATAGGCGTCACAGGTCGCGCCGTATCCGGCAATCTCAGCCAGAATTTTCGCGCCCCGCGCCTGCGCGTGGGCAAGCTCCTCCAGAACCAGCACACCCGCGCCTTCTCCCATGACAAAGCCGCTCCTGTCCTTATCAAACGGCAAAGACGCACGGAGCGGATCCGTCACCCTGCTCAGCGCTGTCAATGCAGAAAATCCGGCAATTCCGCTCTCGCAGATCGCCGCCTCTGTGCCGCCTGCTACCATCACATCCGCGTCGCCGCACTGAATGGATCGATATGCCTCCCCGATCGAGTTCGTCCCGGTCGCACATGCAGTCACTACATTGATATTTTTACCTTTCAGGCCAAAATGAATGCCGACGTTCCCCGCGGCCATATTCGAGATCAGAAGCGGGACAAACAATGTCGGGACACGGCCAGGCCCTTTTTCCAGTATTTTTGAATAGCCGGTTTCCAGAGCCTGAAGGCTGCCCACTCCGCTGCCGATCGAAACCCCTGTCGTCAGACATTCCTCCTCCGTCAGCTCCAGCCCTGCCTGTTCAAGCGCCTCCGCAGCAGCCGCTACCGCGTACTGGCTGAACCGCTCCATACGCCGCGCTTCTTTTTTATCCATCACGGTCAGAGGATCAAAATCCTTCACCTCCGCCGCCAGCTTTACTTTATATTGTTCCGTATCAAAATAAGTAATAGGCGCGATTCCGACCCTTTTCTCTTTCAGGCTGTCCCAAAAAGCTTCCACCGAATTTCCAATCGGCGTAATCGCCCCCATACCTGTCACAACAACTCTCCTCATTCGATTTTCCCGCCTCCATCTGTCTATGCACCAATGCCTCCGTCTACCGATATCACCTGGCCGGTGATATATGCCGCCTTATCCGACGCCAGAAATGCCACGGCCTCCGCGATATCCTTCGGCTGTCCAATCCTGCCCAGCGGTATCTGCGCTTGTATCGCTTCCTTCTGCGCGTCAGAAAGCACCGCCGTCATATCCGTATCCACATAGCCCGGAGCCACCGCGTTGACTGTGATGCTCCGACCCGCCAGCTCTTTCGCCAGGCTCTTCGTCATTCCGACTACGCCCGCTTTCGCCGCGCTGTAATTCAGCTGACCGGCATTGCCGTGCAGGCCTACAATAGAGGAAAGACTGATAATCCTGCCGTAGCGCTTCCGCAGCATCTGCTTTCCGGCCAGCTTCATACAGAAAAATGTCCCCTTCAGGTTCGTGTCAAGCACGCGCTCAAAATCCTCCGTGCTCATGCGCAGAGCCAGATTATCCCGCGTGATTCCCGCGTTGTTCACCAGAATGTCCGGTGCGCCGAGCTGCTCTGTCACTTCGCGGAACATCCGCTCACAGTCCTCCTGTACCGACACGTCGGCTTTCACGAGAATGGCGCGTCTTCCCAGCTTTTCAATCTCCAAAGCGGTCTCCTTCGCTTTTTCCCCGGAGCCGCAATAATTCACTGCCACATCCGCGCCATATCCGGCCAGCGTCAGCGCAATGGCACGGCCAATCCCTCTGCTTGCGCCCGTCACAAGCGCAATCCTTCCTTCTAACATATAAAACCACCTTTCCGCCGCGCAAAAAAGTCAGCACAATACTTCCCGCACCTTCTCCAGATCCTCCGGCGTTCCCACATGCGTCGCCTTTACCGTGCGGTCAGTTTTCTTCATAAAATTCGTCAGCGTCTGTCCCGGTCCAATTTCGATAAAGGTATCCACCCCGGCGGCGATCAGGTATTCCATGCTCTGCTGCCAGCGCACCGGCGAGCATACCTGTCGGCCGAGCAGTGTACGAATCTCATCCGGCTCATCGACCGCTTTCGCGGTCACATTTGACACAAACATCATCTCCGGGCGGCGGATTTCCTGACCCTTCAGCAGTGCGGCGAGCTTTTCCCCCGCCCCGCCAAGCATCGGGGAGTGGAAGGGGCCGCTCACAGTCAGCGGAACTGCCCTTGACGCGCCCGCTTCCAGAAGCTTCGCGGCTGCGCGAGCTACCGCGTCTTTTTCGCCCGTAATCACCTGCTGCCCCGGACAGTTATAATTTGCCACGCTGACCTGCCCTTCCGTCTGAGCGCAGATATCCTCGATCGGGAGCGGCTTTCGGCTCAAAATCGCCGTCATGGCGCCGCCGGTCGGCACCGCTTCCTCCATATAAATCCCACGCTGGCAGACAATCCGCACCGCATCCCGGATTGAAAATGTCCCGGCGGCAGTCAGCGCACAGTATTCGCCAAGGCTGAGTCCCGCGGCAGCGTCCGCATGGATCCCGGCTTTCTCCACAGCCGAAAGGATAGCCAGGCTTGCGCACAAAAGCGCAGGCTGTGTATATCTTGTCTGATGAATCTTTTCATTCGGAACCATCCCGCCCTGCATTTCATCCGAAACAGTCTCCGAAAAACAGATTTCCTCCAGCGAAAAGCCCGCCGCCTCTGACGCCAGCTCAAAGACCTCGCGGCTTTCCGCAAAGGAATCGTAGAATTCCCGCGCCATACCAACGCGCTGCGCGCCCTGACCCGGAAAAATAAATGCTATCTTACTCATCTGCCGTTCTCCTGACCTTCTATACGCCCTGCTTTCCAAGAAGCGCTTCCGCCTGCGCCATGATCTCCTCGATCATCTCCTGGCAGGTCTGCTCTTTTTTCACCATCCCGGCAATCTGTCCGGACATCATGGAACCACCGGTCACATCGCCCTCCTGCACCGCCTTGCGCAGCGAGCCGACCGTCAGCGTCTCCAGCTCCTCAAACGTACAGCCCTCTTTTTCCATTTCAAGATATTTGCGCGTCATCTGATTGCGGAGCTGACGGCACGGATGCCCCACCGAGCGGGCGGTCACTACCGTATCGATATCCTTTGCCTTGAGCACACGATCCTTGTAATTCTGATGGATCACACACTCCTTCGCGACAAGGAAGCGCGTACCCATCTGTACGCCCGAAGCGCCAAGCATCATCGTCGCGGCAAAGCCTCTCCCGTCGCCGATCCCGCCTGCCGCGATGACCGGAACTGTCACGCCGTCCACGACCTGCGGCACCAGCGTCATCGTCGTGCTCTCGCCGATATGTCCGCCCGATTCACAGCCCTCCGCGATGACCGCGTCCGCGCCGCCGCGCTGCATCATTTTCGCCAGCGCTACCGAAGCCACCACCGGGATCACCCTGATTCCGGCTCCCTTCCACTGCTCCATATAAGCGCCCGGATTTCCCGCGCCGGTCGTGACCACAGCCACCTTTTCCTCCGTGACCACCTGCGCGACCTCCGCGGCAAAGGGACTGAGCAGCATAATATTTACGCCAAATGGCCGATCCGTCTTTTCCTTTGTCATGCGGATCTGCTCGCGCACATAATCCGCCGGGGCATTGCCCGCCGCGATAATCCCCAGGCCGCCCGCATTCGAAACAGCGGAGGCGAGGGAATTTTCAGCCACCCACGCCATGCCGCCCTGAAAAATCGGGTATCGGATTCCCAATAATTCCGTGATCGCCGTTTTCATTATCCCTCAATTCCTTTCTCCGTAAGGTAATTCATAACCGATTGCACGGTCGTAAGCTGCTCCAGATCCTCTGTCGGGATCTCCAGATCGTATTCCTCCTCAAGAGCCATCACCAGCTCGAACAGATCCAGCGAATCCGCACTCAGATCCGCCTTGAAATCTGTCTCCGGCTTTACCTCCTCCTCAGATACATGAAGCTGCTCCGCTACGATTGAAATTAATTTTTCCAGCATGATAAATTCTCTCCTTTTTTCTCCTCTTACTATAAAAGCGTTCTCGACAGCCAGATTTGCGGCACAGATGTACCCCCGTCATGCATTCTTTACACCCGACGTCACGGAAGAATGCCGGACACAGACAAGCACGATAACCCCGGTCAGCGCTGCAGACACGGCTGCGGCAAAACCGGATGCCAGGGCAACACGCTGCCAGCTCCCGCCCCGACCTGCTTTTTGAGTCGGAGACTCCGCCTGCTGTTCCGCCGGCTCCCGCTCCAGGACAGCTTCCGTCCGCATTCGGGCATCTCCCTGCAGAGCCGTCCCCGGCTCCATTTTCTCCAAATCCCTCTCCGGAATATCTTCATTCAGAAACGCGGGATCGATCTCGCCAAGCATGCTCATCAGCCATCCGGAGAATTTCTCCTTTTCCTTTGCTTTTGCTTTTCGGAAACTCATTTCGCCACCTCCTTTTCATAACGCTTCCGTATTTTTTTCTTTAATCTGGAAAGCCTGCTGTCCACAGCATTTTCTGACATACTCATCGACTCGGCGATCTGCCTGGTGCTCTGAAGATAATAAAAGCGCCGCAGAACCAGCTCACGGTCTTTTTTCTTTAAATCATTCAGGACACGCTCAAGCGCCTGCACCTCTTCCCGGAAAATCATCTGCTGCTCCACATTCTGCGTATAATCAATATACTCGGACTGCAGGGTATCTTTCTCATCCAGTCCTTCCAGCTCCTCCAGCCTGCGCAGCTTTCGCAGATAATTCAACGCGGTATTGCGCGTGATGGCTTTAAGGTAGGTACGAAAGGATGCCTTTTTGTAGTCATACGCAGCGCCGTGCGTCCAGAGCTTCAGATAAACATCATTCATACACTCTTCGACATCCGCCTCACGATCCCGCAAAATCGTCACTGCTATGTACCGAATCAGGCGCTCATAGCGTTCTGCAATCAGCTCAACGCTCTTCTGATCCCGATCCCGCAAAAGTTCAACAATGTCCTCGTCCATCCGTCCCCTCCTCTCGCAGCCAAATCCAATCCCATGCCATAATCCTGCCTGTCGCCTGTAACGTTACAGGTCACGCCTTGACCAAATTTACGCTATTTCTGTCTCTACAGGTGTGA
>JAJQIE010000098.1 GCA_021199395.1 Lachnospiraceae bacterium
GCCTTCTTCACTCTCAATCACATCCACCTTCAGGTTCAGGACATTCGCTATGATTTTCTTCCAGAGCGGACTTTTCGCTCCGCCTCCGCAGATCTTTGTGCGCTCAATCTGAATGCCAAGTGTCTTCGCCACCTCCAGCGAATCCCTGAGCGCAAACGCGACGCCCTCAAGCACCGCCTGCGTCATATCAGCCCTTGTTGTATCCATTGTCATGCCAATGAACGTCGCCCGCGCGTTCGGATTGTTGTGCGGCGAGCGCTCTCCCATCAGATAGGGCAGGAAATAGACGTGATTCTCGCCCAGCTTTTCAATCTGGTTCTGCTCGGCCGCATAGTCCTTTGTCCCGATGATCTCATCCATCCACCATTTATTGCAGGAAGCGGCGCTGAGCATGCAGCCCATCAGATGATAATGCCCGTCCGCATGGGCAAACGCATGCAGGGCATTGTATTTATCTACGCCAAACTCTCTGGAAGAAATGAAAATCGTACCGCTTGTACCGAGAGAAATGTTGCACTGTCCATCACCGACCGTGCCGGTGCCTACCGCCGCCGCGGCATTGTCGCCCGCGCCCGCGATTACCCTGACCGTCTCCGGAATCCCCAGCTCCGCCGCAATTCCCGGAAGCACTGTGCCAACCACCTCATAGCTCTCAAAAATACGGGCCATCTGTTCCTCTCTGATTCCGCAGATATCCAGCATTTCCTTCGACCAGCAGCGATTCTTTACATCGAACAGCAGCATACCGGACGCATCTGATACATCTGTGCAATGCACGCCGGAAAGGCGGTACGCGATATAATCCTTAGGAAGCATAATCTTCTCTATACGGGCAAAATTCTCCGGCTCATTCTTCCGCACCCAGAGTAGCTTAGGAGCCGTAAACCCTGCGAAAGCAATATTTGCCGTATATTCAGAAAGCTTCTCACGGCCAATTTCATTGTTCAGGTAGTCGCATTCCTCCTGCGTCCGCCCATCATTCCAGAGGATCGCCGGGCGAATGACCCGATCCTCCGCGTCCAGGATCACCAGGCCGTGCATCTGGCCGCCAAAGCTGATACCGGCCACCTGACTGCGATCACAGTCCGCAAGCAGCTCCTTCAGGCCCTCCATGGTCTGCTCATACCAGTCTCCGGGATTCTGCTCGGACCAGCCGGGATGCGGAAAATACAGCGGATATTCTCTGGAGACAATCTTCTGGATTTTCCCATCTCCCTCCATCAGCAAAAGCTTCACCGCTGATGTACCCAAATCAACACCTACATATAACATCTTCGTCCTCCTGTTGGTTGCTTATCGTATTTCTTATTCTCTGTTTCAGTTCTCCTGTCCTGCGCTGCATGCTTTTGCCGCCTGTCGTTTGCTGCTCCTCAGCCCCTGTCTTTATCTGCCGCATCCGACAGCCGCCTCTGCTCTACGTCCGAATCCGTCTCCAACGTCTGCGGCTGCTTTTCCTCCATGCTTCCCGTCACCGCGTCCATCTCCCGCTCCTGTGCCTGAGCTTCCATGGCCTCTGCCAGCGGTTCCTCCGCTGTGACCGCCATTTCGGATGAATCCAGCTGTCCGCCCGCCATGATACCAAGTACCCGGGGCATATTTTCCAGCTCTACACACAGATGCTCTCCTCCGTCCTCGCCATCGCGCGTCCACGCGACCGGTTCCTCCGAACGCACTGTCAGATGATGCGTCTTGAAGCGGATAATATTTTCGTTATTCTCATCGTTTACCAGAAGCGCTCCGATGGTCTTCTGCCAGTCAAACAGATCCACCGGCGTCCGCACAAGCATTACCTCAAAGAGGCCGTCATTGAGCTCGATATTTTTCCCCGGAAGCCCCTTAAAGCCGCCCACCGAATTTGAATTCGACACCATACCGTAAACAAAATCTCCGCTGCAGGAGCATTCCTCACTCTCAATCTGAAGCGACCATGATTTCCAGCTGCCAAGCCGTTTTACGCCTTCTATAATGTAAGCCGCATGGCCAAGCACATTCTTCAGCTCCTGCTTTGTCTGATAAGACACATCCGTCAGCAGACCAAACGCAGCGACATAGACAAAGTAATCCTGCCCATTGAAGCGGCCAATGTCACACTGAAACAATTCTCCATTTATAACTGTCTCTGCTGCACGCTCCATCTGCCGCGGAATACCGATGCTTCCCGCAAAATCATTTGTACTGCCGGCCGGGATATAGCCGATCGGTCGGTGAACGCCGCTCATCATCAGCCCTGTCACCACCTCATCCAGCGTCCCATCCCCACCGCAGCATACAACAATATCATAATCTGCCGCGCGCGTACACGTGGTCTGTGCGGCATCCCTGGCTGCTTTGGTCGGATAGACGGTCACATCATAATCCGCCGCCGAAAATCGCTCGATAATCCGCGACAGGCTGAAACGAATCTGGCCTTTTCCGGACTTCGGGTTGTACACAAACAACATTTTTTTCATATACTATCACCTTTATTGTACTACGCATGAAATAGATTCACAAGCAAATTATTGCTGACTTTCTTCAATTATTAATGCTATTTTCATCCATTGCTTTGCAGACCTTCCGATCCCAGGTATACAGCCCGTTTGTTTCCTCCTCGACATCTGACAGCTGTGTATAAACCGCGCCGGAAAGCCCCTGCTCCCGCAGACTGTGGATGGTCTTCTGCAGATCCTTCAGGCCTTCTGTAAGCTCTTCCATCGAAGCGAATTTCCGATATCCGAAAACCCCATCGCTGTAAATGTGTCCTGGCACGCTGCAGGAATATCCGCCATACTCGGAGAGGACAAAAGGCCTCCGGTCATTTTTGACCTTTAAAGGACGAAAATAATTATGTACGCTGCGGACATCGCCCCCGCCCTGATCAAACCAGCCGCTCGCATGATCGATCAGCCGTGTCGAATCCATCTGGCGAACCTGTTTTTCCATCCTCAACGCGTCAAACTGTCCCCATCCCTCATTAAATATTGTCCAGAGAGCGATGCACGGACAATTATACAGCAATTTCACCGTCTCCTTGCATTCCTTTTCCCACTGCACCCGGTTTTCTGAACTGCTCCTGCCAAAAATCGAATAATGGTGGTCGTCCCTGACATGATCCGCGACAAACGGAAGTGCGTTCGGAAGATAACAGGTAAACAGTGCATTATTTTTCCCGCCGCCGTTTACCATGTCCTGCCATACGATCATGCCGATCCGGTCACAATGGTAATACCAGCGCAGCGGTTCTATTTTCACATGCTTTCGGATGGTATTAAAGCCCAGTGCTTTCATATTCTGAATATCTGCCTGCATCGCCTCATCCGCCGGCGGTGTATACAGGCTCTCCGGCCAGTATCCCTGATCCAGAACTCCATTAAAAAAATAAGGTTTGTTATTCAAAAACAGCCTTGGATGCCGCTCTTCATCCATTCCGACAGAGAATTTCCGCATCGCAAAATAACTCTCCGTCAAATCCTCTCCCGCGCGAATCTGAAGTCCATACAGGAACGGATCCTCCGGGCTCCACGGCCGGAAGCCGGGTACCTGAAGCTCCTGCGTATATCGGCAGCCGCCCTGCGGAAATTCCCTCGCTCTCACACGGTGAGTAAAAAACTCATCCTCCCAGCACATCCGGATTTCCAGATCCGCCGGGCGCACCATGGTAAATTCCAGCCGAACCATCTGTTTGTCAAAAAGAGGAGTGATCTTCATATCTCTCAGATAGTTTTCCGGCACCCACTCCATCCATACCGTCTGCCAGATTCCGCTCTGCGCCGTGTAATACATTCCGCCCGGCTGCGTGGACTGCTTGCCGCGGCTTCTGCGATTCTCATCAGTGTCATCTCTCACCCGGACGCGCAGAATATTCTTCCCCTGCTTCACATATCCTGTCACATCCATGGAAAAAGGCAGATAACCGTTTTCATTTCTTCCCGCCAGATGGCCGTTCCACCAGACCGTACTGCTCTGATCCACTGCTCCAAAGTGCAGAATCAGCCGTTTCCCATCCGGTATCCGCGGAAGGGAAACAATCCGCTGGTACCAGAGATACTCGCCGGGCTTTAATCGCCGTTCCACTCCGGAAAGTCTGGTCTCCGGTGAAAATGGCACCACAATATCTCCATCCGTATGCCGCGGGCGGTTCCCCGTTCCGGTAATCGCATACTGCCATGTGCCATTCAGGCAGATCCAGTCCTTTCTGCGAAGCTGAGGACGTGGATATTCCGGTAAAACGCGTTCCGGATCCATCTTTTCTCCCCACGAGGTAGTCAGTTGAAATTTTTTTGTTTTCCGGGGACGCCCCGGCTGCAATGTTTCCAGAGCATCAGACAGACGCACCGTCTTCCCCCTCCTTTCGCGCCACTGCTTGCCTGATCGGATGTGACGCAGCCTTTTACCTCATGCCTGCCTGTGCGTGGCACGCCCGGCGCAAGTCGGAAAAATTCCTTACGCGCCACTGCATATACGTAAGGCTGGCGCTATATGCGCCAGCCCCTATACACATCCTCTCATCCGCATTTTCAGGACTGACTCAAGATCAGCTCTGCAGCGCCTGCAGATACGCATTCAGTCTGGTCAGCAGCAAATCCAGATCAATACCATGCACCATTGCGGCTTCCTCCAGAGATTCCATCTGAGACGCCGGGCATCCGATGCAATGCATTCCTCCTGCCATAAGAACCGGGCCAAGTCCTGAATTAATCTCAAGAATCTCCCCAATTGTCATGTCCTTCGTAATCGTATCCGGCATTTTATTTTCCTCCTGTTTATTTATTGAGAATTATTGAGAAACTTTTTCCCAGCCGCGTTTATTATAATATGAATCAGAAAAATATGCAATAGTAACCAGGCGGCTTCTATTTTACTGTTTTTACAAAAATACATCCTAATTTCGAGTTTTGACTTGTCTAGTCTGGCGTTTTGTATTAGAATATAGCAAAGATTCCTAAGGGGTCTTCCTATTACATTATTCATTCTAAAAGGAGGAAAATATCATGGCATATGTAATTTCTGATGAGTGTGTAGCTTGCGGAACATGCGCAGGTGAGTGCCCGGCTGACGCTATCTCCGAAGGCGATGGCAAGTATGTTATTGATCCGGATGTCTGTCTGGAGTGCGGTACCTGTGAAGCAGCGTGCCCGACAGGAGCTATCTCCGCTGAATAAGTTCAAAAATCTTACAAAATGGGCAGGAGGCTGTTTCGTCTCCTGCCCGTCTGCGTAAGATGTCATATGGCCTCGTTTATTGCATTTCTTAATCGTTTTAACAGACCTGCCCTGGCGTTTTTCGCCGCAACATTCCTTTTTGCCGCAGAAGCTGCCGCTTCCCGCCTTGCGGTTTCCTGCTGAACCTGTATGTAAAAATCCTCCAGTTCATCGCGAATCATCCGGGCAAAATCCCGCTCCAGCTTCTCATTCTGCTCCGCGACTGTTTCACTGATCAGATTGCGCAGCATCGACTCAAAGCGCAGATAATTGTCTGCTTCCGCAGCCGGGATGACCTCATATTCCGCCTCAGCATCCTCCTGCCGTATGCCCTCGTATGCGTTTTCTTCGGTTTCCTCCCGTATGTCTTCGTATACGGTTCCTTCGCTTTCCTCCCGTATGTCCTTGTATGCGATTCCTTCCGTTCCCTGCCGCACACCCTCGTATTCAGCCTCTTCGCTTTCCTCCCGCACGCCTCCGTATTCTGTCCGCGAGGGTCCTTCCTTTTCATGCAGCAGACTCTCAAGCCCCAGCTCATTCCCCGAATTCTCAAGCAGCAGACGGATCGCTTTCAGTTGAATTCCTTTCTCTTTCAGTTCTTTTACCCATTGAAATGTAGCGATATCCTCCTCACTGTAAATACGATGTCCCTGAGCCGTCCGTCTGATCGTCAGATGAAGCTCATCCTCCCAATACCGCAATACATGCGAAGGCACGCCGCTTTTCTGCACCGCCTCCGACACTGAATAATCCTTCCATCCCGTGTTCTCATTTTCCTTCATTTAATTCTCCCCCTGAACGATAATCGGACCCCTGGGCGTTCAAACCATTATTATCAGTATATGAGGGCATTCGTGAAAATAGAACCCGGATTCACTACTTCTTCATATTCGCGAACTTTGTAAACCGTGGCAGCCAGGCCAGCTCGACCGTTCCGATCGGGCCGTTCCTCTGCTTGGCAATAATAACCTCCGCCACATCCTTTTTCTGTGTATCATGATTGTAATAATC
>JAJQIE010000077.1 GCA_021199395.1 Lachnospiraceae bacterium
ATATTTTTAGTCTAATCCGGATGATGCTAAGCTGTCATGAATAATTCAGGTTTATGATTTCTTTCTTATTTTTTTTCATTTTTCTTTTCATATCGTCATCTCACGGGAGACAGTTCCCGCAGGGAGAATCGTCTTCTTCTATCAGGCTTTCGCGGTTGATTACAACCGGAGGAACCGGGTCGCTCCCTGACTTACAGAATTCCCCCGCTGCCATCTGGCAGCAGGGGAAATACAGTGTAAAAATCAGCCCTCTTACACACCGCTTTGCTTTAGTAATTCTCCGCACGAAGCTCAAAATAGCTCTGCGGATGATTACAGGTCGGACATACCGCCGGAGCCTCTGTACCTACTACAATGTGTCCGCAATTGCGGCATTCCCATACCTTCACCTCGCTCTTAGCGAAAACCTCTGCCATTTCGACATTTTTCAGCAGCGCGCGATAGCGCTCCTCATGGTGCTTCTCAATCGCAGCTACCAGGCGAAACTTCCGGGCAAGCTCCGGGAAACCTTCTTCGTCCGCGGTCTTCGCGAAGCCGTCATACATGTCAGTCCACTCATAATTCTCACCCTCAGCTGCGGCAAGCAGATTTGCGGCAGTATCGCCGATCCCCTCCATCTCCTTGAACCACATCTTCGCGTGCTCTTTCTCATTATCCGCCGTCTTCTGGAAAAGAGCGGCAATCTGCTCATATCCTTCTTTCTTCGCAACAGAAGCAAAAAAGGTGTACTTATTTCTGGCACCGGATTCCCCGGCAAACGCGGTCTCCAGATTCTTCTCTGTCTGTGTCCCTGCATACTTGCTCATGTCTTTCTCCTCCTTATATTTATTCCGGCATCAGCCCCTTGTCAGAATTCAGATGCCCCTTGTACTTTTCAGGTTAATTCAAATCCCGGTTCCTGTCAAGCAAAAAAGAAAATGCCTTATAAAACCCTTTCCAAACTAATCTGCGGTTCCTTCCAGCCCGCCCATCTGCTGAAGGATCCCTTCGATCGCCTCTGCGGAGTATTCCTCCGGCTCACTCATACCGGTATCCAGCGCACTGGATGTAAAGCTGTAGACAAATCCGTAATCTCTGTAGCCCTGTGCCAGATTTGAAAAATACTCCGTCAGGACATTACTGCTCTTTGCCGCATCTGTCACACTCGGAACTACCAGAACCACCGCTGCCACTACCATAAAAGCACCGGCAACGCGATGTGTCCTGCCCTGATATTTCGGACCCTTTATCCACAGGCTTACAAGAAAAATACACAGAGCCGCGACTACGACTATCGCGATTACCGCCTGCCAGTCCGTAAAATAATTGCTCTTCATGGTCAGCAGATCACCGACCATCGTCAGATCCGTCCATCCAAACGGCGACACCCGGTTCGCAAGCACAATGCCATTGACCACGCCCAGAAACAGCCAGAAAGCGCTGATAAATACGCGCGCGGCCATCCGGCGTTTAACTATGTACACAAGCAGCAGAGTCGCCCATACCAGAAACGCATTGTACAAAAAGACCAGATTGCGATCCACTACAAATTCACACGCTTCAATAAAAGAATGTCTGGAAAACCACTCAATGAAAAAGCAGATCACACAGGCCAGAAGCGTGTGAAATAAAATCGAATAGCGATTCAGAATCGTGATTGTCCGATCGTATTTCGGATTCGACTTTATGGCAGTCAGCCTCTCCGCAAATGGGTCTTTTATTCTTTTCTTTATCATCTTCCGTACTCTTTGTTTTTTTATCCTGTGTCGGTGTGCTATTTGATATCCATGCCCTTTCTTACGCATATCATCCCTCCTGTCCAGTCAAACCGGAATGCTCCGCGCGTCACCCGCAGATATTCCGGTCGCGAACGTTCTCTGAGACCCCCACACATTTATGAAGATACTACAGAGGTTTTGTTAAGCGAAAAAGAACTTACTGTGAAAAAAAGATGAATTCACTGTTCCTTTTTTCGCAGAGGACATAATAGCACATCGCTTTTTATAAATCCATAGTCTTAATTAAAAAATAAGAATTAAAACAAATGTATGATTTCACAGCTTTTTCAGACAGTACAGCTTTGCGTCATGCGCGTCTATCCTGACTGTCAGCTTTTCACTTACAGCGCCCAGATCCTCTCCTGTCCACAGCTCGTGTACCTGAAAGCTGCCAGAGAGTCCAAGCCGGTAAAAGCTGACCGCAAACAAATCCGACCAGTTGACGGTATTGAATAATGCCACATAATGGCAATCCTCGTCCTCCGCCTGCCATACAATCAGATCCCAGGAGCGCAGTACCTGATGCGCGTTTTTCCCGTTTTGGAGGAGGCGGATCACCTCTGTATTCGTGAGCAGGTCTTTCGTCCAGTCGTCCATGTCTGTCAGTTCGCAGCCAATCATCAGCGGAGAGCCGAAAATGCACCACAGGGTCAGCATGGTGCGCTGCTCCTCCCTCGAAAGTCTGGTCTGACGTTCACAGACGCCGTGCTCACAGCCGCGGATGGACAGATGCCCGATCGGAAGCATATCGCAGTCCGGATAACAGCCCGGAGAGACACAGGAGCTCCAGTCATTGCAGCGTCCGAACATTTCCATAATGCTGCCCCACTCATCCCAGAGGTCATTCGTGATTCTCCACATATTTGCATGCTCACGCAGATGCGCCGCCTGCTCCACCATAGCCGGACCCGGCGAAAGGCTGAGCACGATTGGACGTCCACATTTTGCGATCGCCCGGTGGAGAAGCTCAATCTCATCGCCGCCGTAGGAAAGCGTGCTCTCATCATTTGCTCTCGCGTATTTCACGCAGATATCATCCGCTTTGATATAATCAACCCCCCAGGAAGCATATAGCTCCAGAATAGAATCGTAGTATTCCTGTGCACCCGGCTTTGCGGCATCCACACCATACATATCCGTGTTCCAGCAACAAATTGAATTCGGGTGCGCTACATCCCGCGCCGTATAATCAGTCCCCTTCACCGGGGTATTAGCCGCCACGGCCTGCCGCGGGATGCCACGCATGATGTGAATACCAAATTTCAGGCCTTTTCCATGTATGTAATCGGCAATCGACCCGAAGCCTTTTCCATCCGCCGCCGACGGAAACCGGTTTGGCGCCGGTATCACACGACCGTATTCATCCATGCACAGATCCGCAAATTTGTGGTAGTGGCTCGAATCCGCCGTCGGCTCATACCACTGAATATCACATATGATATATTCCCATCCGTATTTTTTCAAATGCTCAGCCATATAATCCGCATTCCGCAGCAAATCCTCCTCCGTAACGGAAGCGCCGTAGCAGTCCCAACTGTTCCACCCCATCGGCGGTGTTGGAGCAAAGCTGTTCTTATCCATCTTTTTTCCTCCTGAATTTTAGCAAAAATCGAAAGCCCTGTTCAAATTTTCCCTTACGTGTGCAAGAATTTTACGGACAGGAATCGCTTTTGCCGCTTTCTTTGTTTTTTCACATATTAGCACATTCTGTATCACAAAAATTTATATTTTTGCACAAAAACCACACAATCATTGCAGAAAGCCATACTTTTTTACTTTTTCTTTTACCGCTGCGCGAAGCTGTATTTTTCGGTTCCTCTTTTGTTTGACATTTTATAATACGTATGTAATAATGTTTTATATTTATCCGGAAATCTGTACGCTGCCGTTGCGAAGGATGTGAGATTATGTTCTACGAAAACAAGCAGGACTATTTCCTGTCCTATGAGGAGACCGTATCTCTGCAATATCCGCTTCATCTGCATCAGTATATTGAACTGGTACATGTAGTAGGAGGGCTGCTGGAAATGCAGATCGGAAATGAAAAATATCTGCTTCACCCCGGAGAAATCGCGCTGATTTTTCCCAATGTCCCTCATTCCTATCATACGCTTTCCAAAAGCGGCGAGACACAGCTCAATATTATGAACAGCTATGTGGATCTTCTTCCGCTTTTCAAGAATCAGCTTCTGACAAAGCATCCCTCTACGCCCATACTGACAGCCGACCAGATCCACGAGGATGTCCTCTATGCGGAGAGGCGATTGTATGAGCTGAACCCGGCAGAATCCAGCAAAGCACTGACAGGCTCACTGCTCTCACTGATTCTGTGCCGGCTGTTTTCCGAACTCTCACTGGAGGATTACCGGGAACAGCCTCCCCAGGACATTCCCGGCGGTGTGATTGCCTATATTGCCAACCATTATCTGGAAGAGATCACGCTTACTTCCGTCGCGAATCATTTCGGGATTGGGAAATACTCGCTTTCCAGAATCTTTTCCAATGTACTTGGCTGCAGCTTTACTTCCTATGTTAATACGCTGCGTATGGACTACGCGGTCATGCTGATGATGAATACAGACATGAATATTTTTCGCATCGCCATGGAAGCAGGCTACAACAATCAGCAGACCTTCAACCGGATATTCAAAAAAACGTATGGCTGTACCCCAAAACAATACCGCATGGTACGTATGGGAAGCCACGTAAAAAACACATCTGCTTAACCCGCGGGCAGATTCCTTCAGAACCCGGACGCACGGTATCTGCGGTCGGCGGATGCCTTGCGGCTCCGTCCAACTGGCCCGTTGCTTCGCGAGAATAAACACAGCGATTATACAGGAGGCAAAAGAGAAAATGACATTAAAGGAACTGGAAATCGGAAAATCCGCATCCATACTGGCAGTAGGCGGCGAGGGCGCGCTGCGGCAGCATCTTCTGGACATGGGCATGATACCCGGAGCCAGCGTCACAATGGTAAAATACGCTCCGATGGGCGACCCGGTCGAGCTGCGTATCCACAGCTATGAGCTGACGCTGCGGCTGGCCGACGCGGAAAAAATCGAGATTGAGGAAATATCCGATGCAGAAGAAGCAAATGAACACATGCGCAGAAAGCGTATTCCGCATCCGGGTCTGGGCGAGAGCGGCAAATATCACAGCAAGGCGGATGAAAATCCTCTGCCGGACGGCGAGATTATCACCTTTGCGCTGGCGGGCAACCAGAACAGCGGCAAGACCACACTCTTTAATCAGCTGACCGGTTCGAACCAGCATGTAGGGAACTTCCCAGGCGTGACCGTGGACCGCAAGGACGGACCGATCAAGGGACAGCCGAATACGCTGGTGACGGATCTGCCGGGCATTTACTCAATGTCGCCTTATTCCAGCGAGGAAATTGTCACGCGGAATTTTGTCCTGAACGACCATCCGCGCGGCATTATCAACATCGTAGACGCGACAAATATCGAACGCAATCTGTATCTGACCATGCAGCTGATGGAACTGGATGTGCCAATGGTGCTGGCTCTCAATATGATGGATGAGGTGCGGGAAAACGGCGGATCTGTTCTCGTAAATGAGATGGAGGAAATGCTCGGTATTCCCGTTGTGCCAATTTCCGCGGCAAAAAATGAGGGCATCGATGAGCTGGTGGCACACGCGGTGCATGTGGCAAAATATCAGGAGCGCCCCGGCCGACAGGATTTCTGCGACGCCGGCGACCACGGCGGAGCGGTACACCGCTGCCTGCATGGAACTATGCATCTGATCGAGGATCACGCGGAAGCGGCAGGCATCCCCCTGCGCTTTGCCGCAACAAAGGTAGCAGAAGGCGATCTGCCTGTCCTTGAGCAGCTGAACCTGAGCGAAAATGAAAAGGAAATGATCGAGCATATTGTCTGTCAGATGGAGGAGGAGCGCGGTCTGGACCGCGCCGCCGCTATCGCGGATATGCGGTTCCACTTTATCGAAAAGGTATGCAGCGCGACAGTTATAAAGCCGCGGGAAAGCCGGGAGCATCTGCGCAGCGCGAAAATCGACCGGATCCTGACCGGTAAATACACCGCAATCCCCTGTTTCGCTGGAATCATGGCGGCGGTGTTTTACCTGACGTTTAACGTCATCGGTTCCGGGCTGGCCGACCTGCTCGACATGGCGATCAACGCCCTGACGGATCTGACTGACGCCGCGCTGACTTCCATGCGGGTCAATGAGGCCATACATTCACTGATCATCGATGGTATTTTTAACGGCGTCGGCAGCGTGCTCAGCTTTCTGCCGATCATCGTCACGCTGTTTTTTTTCCTCTCGCTTCTGGAGGACAGCGGTTACATGGCGCGTGTCGCCTTTGTCATGGATAAGCTCCTGCGCAAAATCGGTCTGTCCGGTCGGAGCATCGTGCCCATGC
>JAJQIE010000017.1 GCA_021199395.1 Lachnospiraceae bacterium
CATATGCCGGGCCGCAAAATTATAATCGGTAGCGCTTTTTTCGTTACCCATACTTTTCCACCTCCATCGCGTTCAGAATCAGCTGCGCAATGCCGACGCTGCCGGTGCGGGAAAGGGCGGCAAGCTCTCTGGCGTCGTCCGTATTCAGCACCGTTACTTCTGTATTCTGCTTTTTCCTCGCCATGCTTTCCGATATGGCGACAATGGTATCCGGCGTGTATTCCTGAGCAGCCAGACGGTCAAGATCCGCCATATCCGAGAAACGGTTGAAACGCTCGCCGACGATCTCATTCTGTATCCGCATCCAAAGAGCCTGATAGGATTTCAGACCGGCATTCTCATTGTCGATGAGCGAGCGGTCAAATGCGTAGACAAAGAAAATGTGGTGCATACTGTCGATATCATCAATGAGCTGCCGGATGCTCTCATAGGTATCCTCCCGCTTCATCTTTGTGTAATGCACAGTCTCCAGGCTGGTGCGGCTGATCAGGATTTCCATATCGTCAATCGCCACAAAAATCCCGGAATAACCGCCCATATGGACGACCTCCGCCAGAGAACGGAGCATATTCCGCGCATTGTATTTGGTGATTCTTGCGGGGTAAAAGCCCAGAGCACGAAGCTGGGAAAGCTTTACCGTGCGGTCGGCCTTCAGCCAGGCAAGCAGCAGCTCACGGTTCTGCTCTTCCAGAACGGGATAGCCGAGAATGCTGCCGGTGAGCATGCTGCAGGCAAGTGCGAAATTGTTGTCCAGCAGGGGATTTTCCAGGAAAAGCTCCCGCAGAAGGGAACGGATTTCCCGGCGTGTTACCGGATCGCCGGAGCCGTTCTGGGAGAGATAATCAATGAACTTCATGCCCTCCGGAATTTCCACAGGATCATAGCCCATTTCCCGGACCACGCACAGGCTTGCCGCTTTTAAGCAATCCATGATATCGCATTGCTCCAGTATTTCTATGTAAATTTCCCGGAAGTCGTGCATCCAGATATCCTTTGCGGAAAAACTGACGGTTTTGTAATGTGCATCCTGTGCCAGCTTTGTCATGAGACGCAGGAAATGCGTCTTGCCGCTGCCGGGACGGCCTGTGACGAATTTTATCTTGCTCCCGCCGTCGTGGATATATTCCTCAAGGTATTGCTTCTGCCAGAAATCGGTCAGGAAACCAATCCCGCAGGTCTGCTCCGACAGAGCGGCCATATTTTCAAACTCAGGCATTTGTGTTACCTCGTTTCCATACTACTGTAAATTATCATGCAAACCGTATCGTTGCCAGAAACTGTTCCATTCCATTTGCGTCCAGAATACGGATGGCCTTTTTGTTATTATGGGCGGGGCCAAAATTAAAGCTGCGCCCGTTTTTCGTCTCTGTCATCCCATTGATGTATTCTTCATAAAGCCTCGAAATGTCGTAGGAGAAGCTTTGCAGATCATAGTCTCTGCGGAAACGGCTCATAGGTGTCAGGAACTTATAAAGGTTTGTAAGGTATAGATCAGAGCCGGATTTTCGATTGAGCTTCAGAACGGCGAGGTCGTAGGCTTCCTCCAGCTCGGCGGCAAAGCTCTCCACGTTAAAACGCGCTTTACTCAGCTTTTCCTGTCCCGCCTTTACTGTGTTCACAAAGCTTGCAGGGCGCATACACTGTATACGCTTTTTATTCAGGTACACGTCCTGATTTTCCACATCCAGCTTCACCTTGTAGGGGAACATTTCATAGACCGGGAATTCGCCTTTGACGTCAACCTCTTTTTCCTGGCAGATATCCAGCATCTGGGTGGCGAAATCCCCGCTTTCGAAGTAGGCCTTCGTGTCAAACGCTTCGACAGAGCTGCTCAGATTTGCAATTGTGGCCGACAGGGAATCAACCGCCTGTGCAAGATTACCCAGATCGCGGGAAAGGTATTTCAGGTCGCCGCTCTCCGTTTCACGAACAATGGTCTTATAGAGCTTTTGGAGAGAGGTAAGACTTTCCTTCACCGACTTTTCGCCAGGCTGGAGGGACTGGTAAAGATCTTCATAATTCATAGATATTCTATCCTTTGTATTGTTAAAATTAATGTGTATGGTTCCGTTTTTTCATTTTCAGGTTCGATTATATAGGAAACAGGAGAGATTTTCAATAGAATGTTTGATATAATCAGGGGATTTTATTTGACGCTGTTTTACCTGCATATTATAATATCACTAATATTACCGGTCTTTTATTTTAAGGAGTCGATTTATGGAAACGGAGAGTCTTTACCAGTGGCAGGAGGAATGCCTGAAGCGCTGGCTGGAATATGGCGGAAGGGGCATGGTACAGGCTGTTACCGGCTCTGGAAAAACAAGGCTTGCTCTGTGCGCGATTGACGCTCTGGAAAAAAAGCTGGGGCGAAAGGTACTGGTAAAAATCGTGGTTCCTACAAACGCTCTGATGAGACAGTGGGCGAAAGCGCTGCGCGGGCATCTGAGGGAGACAAAGGACAGTGCCGGTTCACAGGGGTATTTTGGAAGCAGGATTTCTCCGGAAGAACAGGAAATGGGTGGGAGTATTCTACAGGATACGATTGAAAACCGGATGGATTTACGGGATGGAGGAGCCGGGAACTGGGTTGACGCACAGAATGGAGAAAGTGAGAATCAGGACAGCGTGTGGAACGCAGCAACGGGGATTCGGATCGGCCTGCGCGGTGGCGGAATCAAAGACTCGCCTGACTGCAGATATATGATATATGTGATTAATTCGGCTCGCTACGAGCTGGCGCGGCAGATTCTGACGCAGATTAAGGGCGGCGAGGCGGTTTTTCTGATTGCGGATGAGTGTCACCACTACGCGGAAGGAGAAAACCATCTGATTTTTGAGTTTCTGACCAGAATCAATATCGAAGATGCCGCTTATTATTCGCTGGGGCTGTCGGCTACTCTCCCAGGTGGCGAGGCGGGACGGGCGCTTGCGGCGGCTCTCGGCCCGCGCATCTATTCCTACGGGATGGAAAAGGCTTCTGCCATGAAAACGGTCTGTCCTTTTGATATTTTTCATGTTTCCCTGTCGTTTGACCGGGAGGAGCAGGAAAAATACGAGGAGCTTTCAGCGGATCTGACGCATTGCTTTACGAAGCTTGTTCAGGCGGTTCCTTCTATCGCGGGCGCGGGTCAGAGAGAGCTGTTTGAGGAGCTGCAGCGTTTAAGCGCCGGAAAGGACAAAAGGCTAGCCATGCTTGCCCGGAATTACCTGAGTCTGGTATATAAAAGGAAAAACCTGGTGTGTGTGGCGTCCGCGCGGATTCTTTGTGCGACAGAGCTGATCCGCCGACTGGATCCCGAAGAAAAAATCCTGGTTTTTGGCGAGCGGATTTCCCAGGCGGAAGAGCTATACCGACTTTTGTCCGGGCAGTATCCCGGACGTGTTGGTCACTGCCATTCGCGGCTTGGCGATCAGGCGAATCGGAATAATCTGGAGCGGTTTCGCACCGGAGAATTTCGAATCCTGCTTACCTGCAGATCCATGGATGAGGGTGTGGATATTCCGGACGCTTCGGTGGGAATTATCCTGTCAGGCACTTCTACACAGCGACAGAGGGCGCAGCGCCTGGGGCGGATTATCCGAAAGAAAGAAGGAAAAGAGCGGGCGGCGCTTTTTTATCTGCATATTGAGGAGACGATGGAGGATACCGTCTATCTGCCTGATACGGGGGGAAACCGCATATTCGAGCTTGCGTATGACTGTGACAGGAACGATTTTGTCCATCCCTCCTATGAGGAAGCTGCATGGCAGGTGATCGAGGATATCAGAAACGCAGGCGCGGATAACGAAACGTTGTGTGAAGCATTCCGCTGTCTGGATATGGGCTGCGTCCGAAGCGACTGGACGTCCGAACCGGATGCGCTCGACGCAAAGATACGCAAGGCGTCTGATACAGCGGAGCGCAACTATTGGGTCTGCATGAAGAGGATTGCCGGGAAAAGGAGAAGGTGTCTGGAAAATACTGGAAGAGATTTGTAAAAGAACACCCTCTGTGGATGCGGGAAAGCTGCCACAGAGGGATATGATAAATGTCTGGTCAGGACTGCTGCGGAAACAACTGAGTCCGATATTTTGACAGCGCGAAAAGCAGAACCATCCCAAAGACACCGCAGGAAATCACTTCTCCGATCGTGACGGTCACGAAGGAAAACCAGAGTGGCCGGATGCCATAGCCGTACAGCAGCACGAGCGGGACGACAATCGCGTTTGCGACGATTGGCGGAACCGGCGCCAGCCATTTACTGTGACTGCGCAGCGCACAGGTACCAAGCGCGCCGATCAGTGTCGCGACGGGGCCAAAGATAATGTCGGGCAGGGCGCAGCCGGTCAGGATATTTGCCAGAAGGCATCCGATATAGAGTCCGGGTATTGCCGCCGGTGTGAAAAATGGCAGGATGGTGAGCGCTTCGGAAAAACGCACCTGAATGTTGCCGTTTGCGAGGCCGAGCTCATTCGCGAGAAACGTGAGCACGACGTAGAGAGCGGCGATAAGCGCCGCGTGCGTCAGGAGCAGAACGCTCCGTGACTGGGTCGTTTGATTTTTCATTTTCAGTTCACTCCTTAGTTTTGTTTTACGTCTGGATGGTTTCGAACAGACGAATTGGACGCCGCTGACTTCGTCCATGGTGAGTGGGAAAACGGATGCCGTGCGCCGCTTTGTAGAGTTTACCAGAAAAGCAGGGAATGTCAAGCACTTTTACGGGAGCGGGGAATTTATATGTATTTATGACAGCTACTATACCATAGAAACCTTGAAAAAAGATGGAAAGTTTCAATCTTTTTTCAAGGTATTTGTGGTAAGATAACAAAAAGTAGTAACTATTTAGAACAGCAGGCCACAGACCGCCTTCTTTGAAGGCTATATGCCGCTGTCGCGTCATATGTCTGAGGCTTGATGGGCGTTTCGCCCATCCCAAAATGAAAATACAGCCTTTAGCAGATAAATCTGCACAGTCTGTCTTTTCATTTTGATGCTGTTCTGAACTGTTACAAAAAATAAATAAGGAGGCTTTTGCATATGAAAAAAGCTACTGCGCTGTTTTGCACATTCGCCATGCTCATGAGCCTGGTTATCTGCAACAGCACATCGTTAAGTATTGAAGCGGCGGAGGCAGAGGACGTTTCAGCTGCTGATTCTGGGACTCAGACAGGATCATCCGACAAGGAGTATATTGAATCGACCCTGAATCTTGCCAACAACACAGATTATACCTGGAGCTACGACTCCGGTGCGGATGCATGGATCATGTCTGTCGTCTCCGCGGTAGCCTATCCGGAGATAGAGGATGAGGAAGGCGTCTCGGTTTGTGTCCCCGGAGGATATGTCACCGGGATTGATACTGACGGGGACGGTTCTGCAGATGTGACAGCGGATGGCTATGCGGAGGCGGTTAACGGCAGTCTGGTGATTGATTATGACGCTGAGATTACCAGCACCAATGGGCAGGTGTACAGTGCTGCCACCGCGCCTGTGATTCTGAATACCGGCGCTGCGGGCTACTCATCATCCACCAATACCCAGGCTTCCACGACCTATGCTTCGGAGGGCTATATCAATGTTTCCTGTGGGAACCGGGGCAAGCAGGATACTGCTGTTGATGAGGATGGCAATACCTACTATACCGGTGACGCGCCTTCCTGTCTGTCTGACCAGAAGGCTGCCACCCGCTTTGTAAAGTATAACATCCTGCTGGGCAATCTTCCGGGCAGTGTGGATTATTTTGTATCCACAGGCGGATCGGGAGGCGGAGCTCACGCGGCTATGTTCGCAGCCACCTCAAACAATCCGGACTTTTATCCTTACCAGGAAGAGGTAGGGGCGGTTGGCTGCTATCTGAATGAGGACGGAACCTATTCCACAACAGTCACTATTGACGGTGAGGAGGTTTCGCTGTCTGATGGAGCATGGGGCTGTATCGCTTACAGCGCGATCACCTCTCTTTACGAGGCGGATATGGCAATGGCTTTCGAATATTACCTGGACAGTGATTACGAGTTTGGCTCCGACTTCCAGGCACTGCTGGCGGAATACCTCTCAGAAGAATATATGGAGTATATCAATGATCAGAACCTGACCGTGGAGGAGGCTGATGTGGGCTTCGACCTTGACGGGGATGGCGAGATGAGCAGTACCATTGCCC
>JAJQIE010000336.1 GCA_021199395.1 Lachnospiraceae bacterium
GCTAAGAACGGCAGCGACATGCTTGTGGGTACAACTGTAATCCCGCGCCCGTCGAAAAAGCTGTTTGCCGAGCTGGTATAACGGCGGATGCCGTTTGCTGAAGCCACAAAATTACACAGGCACTACCCAAGGCCGGACAGTATTTTGTCTGGCGGGGATTCGGAAAGCGAATTGAGAATTGGGTTGGCTGACAGGAACACGTTGATTCAGTAAAAATCGAAAGGGAGGAAGTATATGAGCACATTTACTTCAAGCTTAGGCGACTGGGTACAGAATCTTTCAATCAACTCAGTCATCATGATGATTATGATGATTTTCATGCTTGTCGGTGCGATCGACAAGATCATGGGAAATAAGCATGGATATGGAGAAAAGTTCGAGGAAGGCTTCAACGCGATTGGACCGCTCGCTCTGTCCATGGCCGGCGTTGTAGCTGCGGCGCCTGTGCTGGCTCAGGTCCTTGGACCGATCATCAAACCAATTTACACATTCTTTGGAGCAGATTCCTCCATGTTCGCGACGACCCTGCTTGCCTGCGATATGGGCGGCTATCCGCTGGCCATGGAGCTGGCAAGCGATGAGGCGATCGGAAGCTTTGCAGGACTGATCCTCGGCACCATGATGGGACCGACCATCGTATTCACGATCCCTGTTGCGCTTGGTATTATTGACAAAAAGGACAGAGGCTACCTCGGAGCCGGCGTGCTCGCAGGTATGATCACCATTCCGATCGGCTGTATCGTCGGCGGTATCGCAATGTCCGCTATGACCGAGTATAAGCTTGGAATCGGCACGATTCTTCAGAACCTGATCCCGGTTATCATCATCGCGGCTCTGATCGTTATCGGTCTGTGGTTTGCCCCGACCAAGATGATCAATGGCTTTAATGTATTTGGAACCGGTGTTACCATCGTTATCACCGCTCTGACCGCTATCGCGGTATTTGAGCAGATCACAGGCATCATGTTCCCGCTGTTTGACCAGATGGCGACCGCGGATGAGGTGACTGGCCTGACGCCGCTGGATTCCGGTCTTCTGACCTGCGGCCAGATCGGTATCGTACTGATCGGCGCGTTCCCGATGGTGGAGTGGATCACTCGTACCTTCGGCGGCGTACTGAAGAAGCTGGGCGGCGCGCTTGGCATCAACGAGAATGCATCCGCAGGTATGGTAGCGAACCTTGCAAACAACATCGCAATGTTTAACATCATGGGCGACATGGATCCCAAGGGCAAGCTCCTGAACGTAGCATTTGCGGTATCAGCGGCATTCGTATTCGGCGATCACCTTGGATTTACCGCTGGTGTTGACCAGTCCATGGTAACTCCGGTTATAATCGGTAAGCTGACAGCAGGTATTACCGCTCTGATTGTAGCAAACCTCCTGTCCGGGAAACTGCTTGAAAAGGTAAAAGCAACGCAGACGGAGTAAAAAAAACGTAACTATTCAGAACAGGTCTTCGCACTTGCTGCGAAGACCGTATGAAAACCTGTAGCATGTGGGGAAAAGCCCCATCGCAAAGCGATTTTAAATGGGCTTTTCCCTCGTAACTGTGAAGGGACTGAACAGTTACGAAAAAACAAATGGCCGCGCCTGTATGGCGGAAAGCCGCGGGTTTTGAAGCCTGTTCAGGCGCGGCCGTCTATGAAACAACTGTCGGCATCAGAGACTGCAGTATAACAGGAACGGAAAGTGAGGAAGAACTGTATGAATATCAGCGAAGAACTGATCCGTGAGATTATTACAAAGGTAATAGAAGAAGCAGTGAAGCCGGGCGAAAAAGAGCCTGACTGCGGCTTTGAGAAGCATGTGGATCCGAGCGGAATCATCGGTATCAAAACCTCTACGGTAAAATGTGAGCGCTTTGAGCAGGACGGTGTGGCGCTGAAGGATGTCCTGACGCTTGAAGAAGCGCCGCGCATGGGCTGTGGCATTATGGAGCTGGATCATACCAGCTTTGAATGGACGCTGACCTATGATGAGTATGACATGGTAATCGAAGGGACGCTTGAAATAGAGATCGATGGAAGAATCGTATCCGGAGGTCCGGGCGATATCATCTATATACCTAAGAACAGCCATATTCATTTCCAGACGCCGGACAAATGCCGGTATGCTTATTTTGTTTACCCGGCAAACTGGGCGGAGCTGTAATATCCGTAACGGCAGGGGAGGTGCGGGTGCGTATCATGCATTCATTCGCAGTATCATGCCCTTTTGCCATTTGAATTATCTGATCTATAAGAATTACAGAATGAGGGAACAGCATGGAAGACAGGAATGACCAGATTCGAATCGTACAGGAAACCGTGTGCGGAAAGGAGATTACGCTTGCGCATGTGATGGGAGGACCGGCTCCGATTATCTATCAGAAGCTGGGAATGAATCCGGCGATTGACTATGGCGCGTCAGCGATCGGGATTATGAACATGACACCTCCGGAGTCTGCCGTGATTGCCTCAGATATTGCGGTAAAAAGCGGAGACGTTTATCTTGGATTCGCGGATCGGTTCACTGGTACGCTGATCATATCCGGAGAAATCGCGGATGTGACAAGCTCCATCACAGAGGTGGTTACCTATTTTCGCGACGTCCTTCATTACGTAGTCTGCCCGATTACGAAGCGCTAGCGGGGGAGACGGCTATGAGCAGGAAGCTGACAAGAGACGAGTTTCTTCGGGAAATCTTCCGTGATTACGACACAAGAGGAGATAAGGATCATCTGCGAATTGTACGGATCCGTGTACCCGGACGCGAGGTGAGCCTGGCGCATCTGGTCGGCTCATCGCAAAAAGAGGTTTACCAGACGCTGGGGCTGCATATCGGCGTCCACGAGGGAGAAGACCATACCGGAGATACGCTTGGCTTTCTCAAGTTTACACCGTGGGAGTCAACCGTTGTAGCAGCGGATATCGCGGTGAAAAACGGCGGGGTAGAGATTGGTTTTATGGATCGTTTCTGCGGTGCCCTGATTCTGACAGGGAACCACGCAGAGGTTCGTTCCGCAATCGAAGGAGTCGTAGCGTTCTTCCGGGAAGAGCTTCACTTTCCGGTGTGTGAGATTACAGAAAGCTGAGGGCGGCAAAGGATGAAAAAATTATTTCTGATGGGGCGAAGCGAAGCCGGAAAAACCTCATTAACGCAGGCCCTGAAAGGGGAAACGCTTCATTATAAGAAAACGCAGTATACTTATACGGGCGACGATACGATCGATACGCCGGGAGAGTACGCGGAATCAAAGCAGGTGGGCGTGGGGCTGGCCTGCTTTTCTTTTGAGTCGGATGTGGTGGCGATCGTCTGCGCCGCCGATGAACCGTTCAGTGTCTTTGAGGCGAATTGCAACGCATTTCTCAATCGCCCTCTGATCGGCATCATCACGAAAATAGATTCCCCATACGCCAATGTGCCGATGGTGCGGCAATGGCTTGAGAATTCCTGCTGTGAGCGGATTTTCTGTGTGAACAATGTCACCGGGGAAGGGATCGCTGAGCTTAGGGAATATCTGTGGGAAGACCCGGAGCAGATCACGCTCGAAGAAGCGAAAAGACGCCAGGGGATGGGGCTGAATGACTGGGAACACCTGGTGTGAGCGCGAAAGGAAAGCCTGATTTTCGGGATCTCTGTTCATGTATAAGCAAAATAGTGGATATCGAAATATTGCCCAGAACGGAGAAACAAAATATATTTTGAGAAGATGTTTTATAAAGTTTGATGTGGAAGAGATTTATGCTTGTTTGAGATAAATATTCATTGTATAATCAGCTGAGACGAGGTGATTATATGGGATTTTATATAAACAGTACATTTCCGGCAACGCAATTTCGGGAAATGACCGGAAATCCTTACTTTGTGGATAAATCCATGCTGTTGGGGGTGCTCTTTGATTTTCTGGATCAGAGCGATAGCGATTTTTGTATAACAAAGCCACGCCGATTTGGAAAGACAGTTATGGCCAATATGGTGGGGGCTTTTTTTGGCAAAGGTGTTGACAGCAGTGACATTTTTGATACTTTGAAGATATCTGGCGATCCTGAATACCACCGACATCTGAACAATTATAATGTGATTTATATTGACTTTAGTAAAATGCCGGAGAACTGTAAGAGCTTTCAGCAATATATTGACAATATTTCCAATCAGATGAAATCTGACTTGATGGAAAGCTTTCCAGGAGTGAAAAAAGATTTCGATGCGGCAATATGGGATTTATTCTGTGACGTTTTTCAGGAGTGCGGGGAAAAGTTTATTTTTGTGCTGGATGAGTGGGATGCCATATTCCACAAACGTTTTATTAATGAATCGGACAGGGAGGCATATTTAAACTTTCTTGCGTGCCTGATAAAGGATCAGCCGTATGTTTCTCTGACTTATATGACGGGAATTCTTCCCATAGCAAAATATTCAAGTGGATCTTCCATTAATAATTTTGACGAATACACGATGGTGGCAGATGATCTGTTTAGTGAATACTTTGGATTTACGGATGACGAAGTGGATGATCTTTTTCAGATATATTTAAAAAGGACGAAGAACCCTGTGGTTTCCAGGGAAGACCTCCGATACTGGTATGATGGTTATCATGCTGCTGACGGGAAATGTATCTACAATCCACGGTCCGTGGTATATGCACTGCGGCGCAATCGGGCAAGAAGCTACTGGACAGGGACTGGACCATATTCGGAAATATCAGCGTATATTATCAATGATATCGATGATATGAGAAATGATGTGGCATTGATGGTCTCTGGAGAATCCATTAGTGCAGATGTAGAAGAATATGCCGCCACTTCAATGAAATTAAGTACAAAGGATGAAATCTTTTCTGCAATGGTCGTATATGGTTTTTTGGATTACGAAGATGGAAAGGTATGCATTCCGAATAAAGAATTGATGGATGAATTTTCGAAAACGATACGCAGAGAAGGTTCACTGGGATATGTGAATCGCCTTGCCAGGGTTTCAGAACGTATGCTGCAGGCAACATTGGCGGGCGATACCGAAACAATGGAGGAGATTCTGGAATTTGCCCATAATACGGAGACGCCGATTCATTCTTATAATAACGAGGTTGAATTGTCTGCTATCGTTACGCTGGTTTATTTGTCTGCGAGGGACAGCTATCGTGTTGAACGCGAGGATAAGGCTGGTGTTGGGTATGTGGATTTTATCTTTTATCCGGAAAGAAAAACCGCGGATTGTATTATCCTGGAGTTAAAAGTAGACCATACGCCAGAGGAGGCGATCAGGCAAATTAAGGAAAAGCAATATGCACTGCGCTTTAAAGGAAAGCTTGGAGAAGCAGTGCGTTATAGCGGAAGGATACTGGCTGTAGGCATTGGATATGACAGACGGACGAAGAAGCATCACTGCAAGGTAGAGTTTTTGAGTGACCGAAAGTGAGGCAAACAGCCTGGTTTAAAATGACCTGAAAAAGTCAAGAAACTTCTTGCTTTTCCATGCGAATTATGCTATTCTCTGTATGTTGCTGAAGCGGATGTTCAATTTGTCCGGTTTTTTATCAGGTTCAGATTTCGAAAATCTGACAAAAGGAAACAGTCGGTTCAGATAAATGTGCAGGAACTGCAGGGACTTGCAGGGATAGTCCGGGGAGACTTGCCGTGGTAACATTTGAGCGGCATTGACCGGGAATTGATTTCGAATGACAGGGATGGTAGAAGTGATAGCTTTGTTCGGAATGAACGAGGCGGGGGGATCCGGGAGGCGAAATCAGCAGTTCACAGAATAAGAAGAAGAGGTGAGAAAGATGAAAGAAGCGATTCAGCCTAAATATTATCAGGCAGAGGTGACCTGCAACTGTGGCAACACATTCGTGACAGGTTCTACAAAAAAGAGTATCCATGTGGAGATTTGTTCCAAGTGCCATCCGTTCTACTCCGGACAGCAGAAAGCGACTGCAGCGCGCGGACGTATTGAGCGGTTTAATAAGAAGTATGGCCTTCAGTAAAATAAACATGAAAACGCGTGGGTTGAGATTTCTGTGATCTCAACCTGTTTTTCATATAACAGAAAGTTCTTCGGGCTTTTTGTCATATGAAAAATATACGTATAATGCACACAGAAATGCTGTGAAAGGAAAGCTTATGAAACCATCTGGTATAGGAGGACAGGCTGTCATTGAG
>JAJQIE010000051.1 GCA_021199395.1 Lachnospiraceae bacterium
GCCGCGATCCATATAATGGATATCTCCCTGAAAATACAGATTTATCAGATCCTGATCCGGGAAGGAAAGCACTTCCCTCTTTTCTTCCAGAATGGAAAACATCCGCTCCGCCGAAAACAGCCGTCGCATTCTGTCAAGGTCGAACAATATCACTCCAGAATTTACGTACGGAACATTCTCCGGCAAACCAATACGTTTTTTACAACTCACCAGCATATGATTCACCGCGTAATCCTCAACCGCTCCAATACTCTTCCCCTCCAGATCCGTCTGATAAAGTTCTGCCAGAGAATTCTCCACCAGAATATCCGGATCCAGATACAGTACCCTTTGTTCTTTCTCCGGAAGATATTTCCCGCACAAAAGGCGATAGTACATTTCCTGGGAAAAATAGCGGAATGCCGGATATTCCCGGAATAAATCTTTTTCTATGAACATCTCCGTAAAACCAGCGCCATGCGTTTCTGCTTTTTCTCTCAGCTTCTCACGGTTTTTGGAACAAACATCCGAATACATCAGATAAATCCGGATCCTGTTCCCGTCCTGATGCTGAAACAGCGAATCCATCATTACAAGGAGCGGTCGGACATAGCGGTCATTTACCGTTACCAGGATATTCATCTTCATCTCAAGCTCCCCTTTATCTCTTTAAGAAGGGATTCCCATTGTTCCAGAATTGGCTCCAGGTCGAAACGCTTCGCGCTCTCCCTCGCCCGATTCCCCATCGTCTCTCGAAGCTTAGGCTCACGGATCAGGCTGAGTATACAGCGGGCAAGCTCGTCCACATCGCCTGTAGTGACCAGATAACCGTTTTCCCCGGAACTCACAATCTCCTTCGGTCCCGCTTTGCAATCAAAGCTTACAACCGGCAGACCAAACGACATTGCCTCCGTCAACACCATTCCAAAGCCCTCAAATCTGGATGAAAGTACAAACAACGATGCGTGTTCATAATAGTCTGTAAGTGTCTCTGTCTGCCCGGCCAGAATCACCTGATGAAGATTCATGCTTGCAATCATCGCTTCAAGCTGATCCCTCTCCTCCCCTTCTCCGGCAATAACCAGTCTCCATCCGGGAGCCTGTGGCTCGATTCTGTACCATGCGCGGAGCAAATAGTCGAAACCCTTTGCCTTCGTCAGCCTGCCCGCCGCCAGTACAACCGGCTCCCGATCGGCATAAGGTATGCCATTTCCCGCCTCAGGGTAGGAATTCGGATTGTATATCTGGACAACCTTTTCCCCCAAGTGAAGCTGGCTCCTGTAGTATGACTGGTCCTCCTTCGTCAGCACAACTATTTTCTCTGAAAATACTGCGGCAAACCGCATTGCCAGTCTCCGAATCCGATTATTCTTTCGGAACTGATAATAATAATTAAAATGCTCCCATGAAATCACAGGCAGCTTCAGTCCAGTTCTCGCCGGTACAGTGTAAAGTGCCAGAATCAGATCTACCTCGACCAGTACATCCTGAGGCTGTTCTTTCAGAAAGCGGCGCAGCTTTTTTATCTTTGCAAAATGTTCCGGTAACGTTTCCGGATAAGCTTCTGATAACCACCCGCGCTGTATTCCCGGCGAATAAGGATAAAAGGTTCTGGAAGCCCGTTGCCCATACATATTCAGAATCAGAATCTCATGTCCCTTTTTCTCCAGCCCCGCCGAAATCATGGACAACACACGCTCGGTTCCTCCAGATCTGGCCATATCGCCAATCAGAAAACAGATTTTCATGCTTTTACTCTTTACAGCCTCCAATAATCAAGCCCCGCTTCCTCCATCTGTTCCCGATTGAAAACTCCTCTCAGGTCGAAAAACAGAGGGGATTCGCAGTCTGCCCTGCAGAACTTCTTCCATTGAGCGGCACTCATCTTCCTGTACTCATCATGACAGACCGCTACCACAATTCCCTGAAGGCCGGAGATCTCACTCCTGTCCGCCATCCATCTGTCGTAATATTCTCTGACCATCCCGGCATCAGCCATCGGGTCTGTAACTGTAAGCTTCACCCCATACTCTTCCAGCTCACGTATAATGTCAAAAACCTTGGAATTACGGATATCCGGACAATTTTCCTTAAAGGTCACTCCAAAAATCCCTATTCTAGCATTATGTATCTGGATATCGCAGGCAGCCATCCGCTTAATCGCCATATTCGCCACATAGGCTCCCATCCCATCGTTGATATGCCGCCCTGCCAGGAGAATCTGGGGATGGTAGCCTATCTGTTCTGCTTTATAAGTAAGATAATAGGGATCCACACCAATACAATGCCCACCCACAAGACCAGGGTGAAAGTTCAGAAAATTCCATTTCGTAGATGCTGCATTCAGCACAGAATTGAGATCCAGATCCATTTTGTGAAATAAAATGGACAGTTCATTCATAAACGCAATGTTTATATCACGCTGCGCATTTTCAATAACCTTGGCCGCTTCCGCTACGCGAATACTCTCTGCTTTGTACACGCCTGCTTTTACCACAGATCCATATACCGAGGCAATCACATCCAGCGCTTCTTCATCGCATCCGCTGACCACTTTTATAATATTTTCAAAACGATGTTCCCCATCTCCCGGATTAATCCTTTCCGGCGAATAGCCCACTTTAAAATCCCGGCACATCTTCATGCCGGAAACATTTTCCAGGATAGGAACACATAATTCTTCTGTCATACCAGGATAAACAGTAGACTCGTAGACAACATAATCACCCTTTTTCAGATGTCTGCCTACGATTTCAGATGCACTGATCAGTGCAGAGTTGTCAGGAATATGATTCTGATCGACGGGAGTAGGAACTGCGATAATAAAGAAGTCAGCCCGGTCAAGATCACTCTCATCACTTGTAAAAAACACAGATGTCGCGGATAACGCCAGAGAGGAAACCTCACCGGTCTCATCCAGTCCATCCCTTAAATGCTCAATCTTTCGTTGATTTATGTCGAACCCAAATACCCCCCCCCGCACTTCCTGCGAAAGAGACAGACATGGGAAGACCTACATATCCCATGCCAATTACTGCTATACGTTTTGTCATCTCATTCTCTTTTGTCGCACATGATTCCATAACGCATACCCTTCCTTCACTCTGTTTCTCTGTCGGGTTCGTCCAACATTTTTATCATTATATCTGTGTTCTTTGGCCTTGTCAACAGGTTTTCAATAAATACACAGGATTTCTCAACACCTGTTTATCATAATTCACACGACCAAAAACAGCTTGCGTTCAGAAAAAAATATGCTATAATGCAGCTTAATATTGATTACCGTATTTGATATGATTGGAGATTTGCCGTGAGGACCAGACAACTGTTTAAAAGCAGCATCCTGATGTTTTTTTTTCAAATGCTTTCTTATCTTGCGTCTTTTGCCGGCAGGATTATTTTCATCCGCACGATTTCTACAGATTATGTGGGGGTAAGGGGGCTGTTTTCTAATATTTTGTCTGTTTTGAGCCTTTCTGAGCTGGGTATAGGTACCGTTCTGACCTACGCCATGTACAGGCCGCTGGCCGAGCATGACGCTCCTAAGATCTGCGCTCTTGTCCAATTCTACCGCAGAATGTATCGCTATATTGCCGTTTTTATAGGAGCTGCAGGGCTTTGCCTGACCCCCTTCCTCAGATATCTGATTAACGACTGTCCGGATCTGCCCGATCTGTCTTTCATCTATGTCCTGTATTTGCTGAACACGGTTCTTTCTTATATCAACGTTTACAACCAGTCGGTTTTAAACGCCGACCAGAAATACTATGTTACATCCATGTGCTATTCTGTTTTTGGCATCCTGAAAAGTATTGCCGAAATAATCGTTCTGGTCATAACGCATGATTTCAAAGCTTACCTTCTTGTACAGCTTCCTCTCACAGTCGCCGCGAATTTCTGCGGTTCCTGGCTGGCGAAAAGAGCCTATCCCTTTCTCAAAACAAACAGGAAATATGCCCTCACACCCGATGATTCCCGCAGCATTAAAAAAAATATTTTCGCTATGTTTCATCATCAGATCGGCGCAAAAATTCTGAACTCTACAGATAATATCATCATCAGCCGTTTTGTCAGCCTGACAGCCGTTGCAAAAGGAGACAGCTATAATATCTTTCTTTCAATGATAAACGCTATCGTAAACCCGCTGTTTTCTTCCCTGATCTCCAGTATTGGGAACCTGACAGTCACCGCTGATAAAAAAGATTCGCTTCAGGTCTTTGGTATCCTGCATTTTATGGCTTTCTGGCTCTACACACTGGCCTCTGCTGAACTTCTGCTGCTCCTTACTCCTTTTGTTGAGCTGTTTACCGGCGAGGACTATGTATTCCCCTTCCCCACCACACTTGTACTTGTCATCAATTTCTACATAGTCGGTATCCGGAAGATTCCACTGCTGTTCAAAGAAGCCATGGGTCTTCTCTGGCAGGATCGCTGGAAACCTATCGTAGAAGCGATTCTCAATATCATAATATCCATTTTCGCCGCGCTCAAATGGGGCACAATGGGCGTTTATATGGGAACAGCGATCAGCATGCTCTCTACCTCCATCTGGGTGGAACCATACACTCTGTTTCATTATGGTTTCCATACCAGCGCGAAACCTTTCTGGAAAACAAATATGTCTCATATCTTTGTCTCCATCATTCTGGTCTTTATCAGCTATGAAACTGGGCTCCATCTGTATCAGGGCAACATTTACGGGCAGATAATGATACGTTTTCTCTGCGGACTGTTAATTCCCTGTTTCGGTATCCTGCTGTTGTTCCGGAAAAGTGATAGTATGAAAGGAATGCGGTATTATATTCTGAATGTATTAAGACATTGAATGCATTCAGCTGTGCATATACCGGAAATTTTAAGCAGAAAGAATGATTGCAAGCATGAAATAATTGCGTTACAATGATGCCATAAATGGTAAAAGTCAGGAATGGAGGATATTTTTATGTTTAAAGAAATCAAACCATCGGAGCTTTCGGAAAATGTATTTGACCTGATTGGAAAGCAGTGGCTTCTGGTCACGGCGGCGAAACCGGACGGTTCCTGCAATACAATGACCGCATCCTGGGGCGGCCTCGGCGTCATGTGGAACAGGGACGTCGCCTTTCTTGTCATCCGTCCGCAGCGTTTCACAAAGGAATTTATAGACAGCTCAGATACGCTTTCCATCTCTGTTCTTCCGGACGGATATAAAAAAGAATACGGATACCTCGGAAGTGTTTCCGGAAGGGATGAGGATAAAATCGCAAAGGTCGGCCTTACTGTCGTTCAGGATGGCAGCACTCCCTATTTTGAGGAGGCCCGTATCGCTCTGGTCTGCCGGAAGCTGTTTGCACAGCCCTACGATCCAGAGGCATTTATTGATAAGCAGGTGGATGCGTCCTGCTATCCCCAGAAGGATTATCACACGCTTTATATCTGCGAGATCGAAAAGGTGCTTGTAAAGGAATAGGCGCAAGGATACGCATGAAGAAAGCTTTACAGGATCGTGGCTTTACAGGAGCCCAGCTTTGCATGAAGGGCTTTACACGGGAAGGAAATAATGGAAACAGACGACATTGGAGTCCGGACTCTCACATGGACGGTACGGGCGGACGACGAAACTATTGACGACAGGAATACAGATAACCAGAATGCAAGTCAGATATCCGCGCAAGCGCCTCTGCCCGGCTCGTTGCTTCGCGGGAATAAACGGAAGACAGCATGTCATGCTCTGCCCACACTTGAAACGTTTTTGTGCGCGAAGGGCTGCTCCCATCACGTTCTCACGCATCTGAAGCGCACGGATCACGGTATCCTGCTAAACGGCGAGTGGGCATACACCAATCAGCCGGTGCGGGAGGGAGACGTCGTCACCGTCCGCGTGGTGGAAACAGAAGCTTCCGAACGAATTCTTCCGGTACAGCTTCCGCTTCGCATTGTCTATGAGGACGCGGATATCCTTGTCGTAGATAAGCCGTCCGATATGCCGATCCACCCATCCGCCGGAAATTATGAAAACACACTGGCGAACGCGGTGATGTATTACTTTGCCTCAAAAAACAGACCCTTCGTCTTTCGCTGCATTACTCGTCTGGACCGGGATACCAC
>JAJQIE010000311.1 GCA_021199395.1 Lachnospiraceae bacterium
CCACAAATTCATCCATATAGCCCGGTTCGTTGCTGAGCTCCAGATAGGTCATATTGTGAGCCACATCAGAGACCTTCGCCTCCGCCTCGCCGGAAAGCAGGATCGCGTATGCGCCTGAAAGCGATGAATTTCCAATGTAGCTGAATTTATCCATCTCAATATCCGGGAACATCCCGATCGAGACTGCATTGCGCATATTGATTCCGCTGCCAATACCTCCCGCCACATAGATATGATCGATCATGGACACATCAAAATCCAGAGACTGCAGCATAACGCGGATAGCGGAAAAAATAGCGCCCTTCGCCCGGGTAAAATTATCGATATCCACCTCGGTAATCTCGATATCCTTCACTGACGCAGCGTTCTCCCTGTACTCCAGAACAAAACTTCCCATACCGTATTTATCATGACGGACGCGTGCGCCCTCCCGGATAAATTTACCCTTAGGGCTGATGATGCCACAGCGGAACAGCTCACAGATCACATCAATAATACCGGAACCGCACAGACCGATCGGCTTCTGCCCCTGGTCCCCCACGATTTTAAAGGTCGGCTCCATCGTATCCCTGTCAATTTCGCACGCCTCGATCGCTCCATCTGTAGCGCGCATCCCGCAGCTGATATCGCCGCCTTCAAATGCCGGACCTGCGGAGCAGGCGCAGCTCATCATAAATTCTGAATTGCCGAATACAAGCTCGCCATTCGTACCAAGGTCAATAAACAGAGACATCTCCTCCCGGTTCCAGATGGTGCTCGCCAGCGTACCGGCCGTAATATCACCGCCTACATAGCTTCCGATATTCGGTGAAAGGATGACTCTGGCGTGCTCGTACAGATGCAGTCCAAGGTCATGCGCATACACAGAATTCGTCTCAAAAAAAGTCGGTATAAACGGCTCCATTCGAACCGGATCCGCATCCACACCCAAAAGCAGGTGGTTCATTGTAGTATTTCCGGCAATACACGCACGGTAAATCTGTCTCGGACGGATCCCGATGGAATGACACATTTCGTGGATCATCGGATTCAGGGTTTCTTTTACGATTGCGTCCTGAAGCTTTTGACGACCGCCGTCCTTCTGCTGCTCAATGATACGGTTGATAACGTCCGCGCCATAGCGGATCTGTCCATTTCCGGAAGATCCTTTTGCCAGAATGGTCCCGCTCAGCATATCGATCACCAGAGCGGATACCGTAGTCGTACCGATGTCAACCGCCAGGCCACAGACCTTCGCCTCCTCATTTGCACCCAGGACATCCAGCACCTCTATTTTATCCTCTGCCCTGCGTATCACGCATTGAACCTCAAATGCGCTTTTGCGCAGCACCTCGGCAAGCTTTCTGAGCACCGCAAACGGAAGCTTTACCTTTTCAACGCCATATGCAGCCTCGATTGCCCTTTCCAGACGTTCATTATCCGGCATCGTATCATCCAGTGATGGCTGTTCCATTGCTACCGTAATTACTTCAAGATCATTTTTGAACCGGATTCCGGCCCTGGCCAGATCCGCCTCTGTCTTTTCAAAAATCTGCACTTCCTCCGCCGAACTCAGATCCGCAACCTTCATTCGACTGCGATATGCCGATGCAATATCCGGTACCAGCACCCTGACATCCGCATTGATTTTGCTCACACAGGCTAACCTCCATCCCTGTGCGAATTCCTCATCGGTGATATGCCTGGTCTTCTGCGTCTCCAGTTCTCCGCCGACAAGCTTTACCTTACATTTTCCGCAAGCTGCATTTCCATTGCATGGCGCGTCAATAGCGACATTCATTTTTTTCGCCACATCCAGAAGGCTCTCTCCCGCTGAGGCAAAGCCTTCTATATCATTGCCATTCTCAAAACTGAAGGTCACTTTAAACATAATCATTCTCTCCAAATGTTCACTGTTGCGTGCGTTCGGACAGCATATCTTTCTGCCCAATTGCGAGAGAAGGGCGCGTGTGTTTCCTTTCTGCAGCCGATTTCATACCGGCCACAAATACACATTCCGCGCCCTTTCGCATCGCAGGATACATACCAGGGCAAACCTATTCTGCCTGGATATGCAATTCAGATTGTAACTGTTCAGTACCTTCACAGGTACGAGGTACTGTCCTGAATAGTTACTTCAGATTAACTTTATAGTGCTGTATGCAGCTTCATTCCATACGCTGTTCATGGCTCTGGATGAGCCTGAGCCGTCGCACGGCAGTAATCAGATTTCCAGATAAGAATCCGCGTACAGCGTGTTATTTTTGAATACATCGCAGGATTTAATCGTCTCCATCAGGCGAAGATCATTCGGGTTCACAATCGCGGAGGTAAGTCCCTGCATCATGCACATGGCTACCAGAGCGGAATCCATGATCGGACGGATGTGCTTAGGCATACCGTTGGAGTTGTTTGAAAGTCCGCCGGTGGAATTCAGTCCCATGTCGGAGAACATCTTAATGCACTCAAGGATCTCCATCTGCTTATCCTGCATCCCCTTTACAACCAGGAAAAGCGGGTCAAACCAGAGATCCGTTTCCTCCATACCATGCTCAAGGCCTCTTTCCAGAAGAATCTGGCAGTAGCCCATACGCTCATCATTGTCCTTCGCGATTCCTTCGCCATTGCAAAGAGCAATAACAATCGCGTCGTTTGCAGCCGCAAGGTCTACATTTTCAATTCTTCCCGCAGCATCCGCGGAGTTTACAATCGGCTTGCCCTTGGAACGATTGTAAACAGAAATACCTGCCTCGATTGCTTTCTTATTGGAAGTATCAAGGGCAAGCGGTACATTGTCAAAATTCTCCTGAAGAAGCTTAACCGCCCACTTCATCAGATCCTCTCCATAGCCTTCCGCCGGTCCGATGTTTACATCCAGATAAACAGCGCCCGCGTCGAGCTGCTGCTTTGCTCTTTTCAGAATCGGCTCCGGATCTCTCTCCATAAATGCCTTGTTGACTGCCGGAGCAGTGGTGGAAAGTCTCTCACCAATCGTTACAAATTTTGCCATGATCGTTCTCCTTTTCTTTTATTAGGACTGTCCAGCGCGCTCACAGTATCAGAAACGCCCGCGCTTTGCAGTCAGGATTTCCACACTTTCAGCGCATGACCGCTGGTTGTGCAGGCAGCGGTCATGCGCATCCTTTTACAGTAAATCACCATGCTCGCAGATGCGAGCACTACTACATGTAAAAGCTGATTGCTTTGTCGTTCACTAAAGCTTACGCTGTAAGCTCTTTCATAAACTTCACAAGCTGTACCGCCTCGTTCGGAGCGATGATGATCTCCCAGCCCGGAAGCTTCGCCTCCAGCTCGCCCTTGAGCACGGCTACCTTGCCCGGAATTACCAGCTTTCTGGACTTCACCTTTTCTTCGATCTTCTGCTCCTCGAAGAATTTCGCGATGGTTCCGGCCGAGAACTTTCCTGCCGCCCAGGAGGTCAGTACAGAAAGTCCGCCCGCGTCATTAATGATCAGGTTCAGCGGTACACCGGAGCGCTCCAGCTCACCGGATACAAGGAAGTAGGTAAGCGCGAAGTCTACCGTCGTCACACAGATAGAATTCTCATCCGCGCCATTGAGCGGATAAATGCCCGGCTCAACCTTCATCGGCTTCTGCGGGTCCGTAAAGACGTTCTGTCTGAGCCCGTATACCGGGTTTGCCTCCGCATAGGTCATCTGATCCAGTACAATGATGGAACCATATTTCATCGTGAACAGGGAAAGCAGAGCCGCCTGCAGATGCTTGTCTCCGCCGCACAGGCGATCGAGACGGACGATAGACGGATAACCGCAAGTACGGTTGCTGTCCTTGATTGCAGCTTTGCGGAACTGTACCGCAATCTGGAATGCCTCTTTGACAGAGTTTGCACCTACATCGAAGAGCAGGTTCTTATTGCCAAGCTTTTCAAGCGCAGCAAGCGTATCATACAGCTCATTGATATCCGCGCCCTGCACGCCAAGAGCCACGCCGGCTTCTGTCGCTACCTTGTTCATAGCCTCATAGTTGGAAGCATTCGCACCGTTCAGTACCGGCTTTGTATCCTTTACAAGCGCAACCGCCTCAGCAGCTACCTCAGGGTCGTCGCATCCGAGGATCAGCACACGGTCAAGACCCGCGGCTTTCTTTACCAGATCCAGATACCTGTCTTTTCCTGCAGCCGGAGCATAGTTTACATAAACCATCTCAACAAACATGCGCTCACCGATACGCTCATAGTCAACTTTCGGGATCTCAGCAAGCTTTGCGTCAATCTCCGCGTCATCCATGCAGCTGCATACCGTCACCGCATAACGCGTTCTGCTCACGAATGTCTTCTCATGGCGGAACAGCACGGTTTCACCGCCGAGCGCGTATTCGTGATCGCCGGTGCCTACTTTAATCGTCTTCATTGGCGGCGCGGTCGATTCATTCAGAGCAGCTTTCGCATCCTCGGAAAAATACGGACATGCATCGATGGAAACAGCGCCCTGCGCCACTTTCATGGAGAAAGCCATACAGGTCGGGCTTCCGCACTCTTTGCAGTTTTTCTTAGGTGACAGTTTAAAAATATCCAAACCTTTTAATGCCATTTTATTTTCCTCCTTCGCTTATCGACATTTAGATCAGTGCGTTAATCATAGCCTTGACTGTTCTTACTGATTCCGGGTGTTTCAGGATCACTGCGTCAGAACCGGCTGCGAGAACCGCTGCTGCAGTCTCCACTTCCATATCAATTCCGCGCTCCTCCACATCGCCCCATTCCGGCATATCTGCCTCAGATGCGGTGGATTCCTTTACTACCCATGTCTCGGAAGCGACCGGAGTAACAATCGGCATCTGCAGTGTCGCGTCACCCTGCGACAGCGCAGCCGCTTTTACACGGTCAAGAGTCGATACCACATAGTCGAATCCATATCCGACCGCTGCGGTACCCGCATTCATAACAATCATCTTACTGTCAACGCCAAGCTGTGTAAGCAGTACATTCAGCTGCTTTGCAAGGTTGATGTCCACTGCTGATTCAGCGCCTACAATCTGCTTGTAAGCAAGTCCCGCGGAAGCGCCTACCGTCTTGTAGTTCTCTTCCTTTGCAGCCAGGAACATCGCGTTTCTGCCATCCAGAGCAGCCGCAGCCTTGTCCAGAAGCTGGGCGTCCTTTTCTACGTTCTTGCAGCCGCAAACAACAAGCGGAACATCCACAGCGTCAGCAACCTCTTTGACAACCTGAATCAGTTCCTCCGTAGATTTATTTTTTCCGTTCGGATCTCCGCCTTCCAAACGGATGCTTAGAAAATCAACGCCTTCAAATGTAACAGCTTTTTTCGCCATATCGGCAACCGTAACGCATCCCTCATAAAACTTCCGGACGCACTCCGGCTCGTTTTCAAGACCGCCATCCGTGATCTCAATACCTACCTTAGGCGCATTTTCGATCGCATCGTCAAAGGTATAAAACGGTAAGACATTCTCGCCGCCGAGTTTCATCGCCTTATCGCCGGTACCTACTTCAACGGTGTTGATCTTCGCATTGAATTTTCCTGATTTCGCAGTAAACGGCATTTCTAATTTACCTCCTTGTGGTACATACATATAGTAGTAAACGACGTAAGTCGTTTTACGTTTAGATAGGCTCAGAAAAATGCAGGTGCATTCCTCTGGCTGGCCTACATTATAGGCTCAGAAAAATGCGGTGCATTCCTCTGGCTGGCCTACATTATAGACTCAGAAAAATGCAGGCATTTTTCTTCGTTAAAGAATCATGCTCTTCCTCGCGGAATATCTCGCGAGCGAGATATTCCTGCTCGTCGATCATACGGGAGTTTCGCCCTGAAAGGCAAAACTCCCTAAAATGCAGCTGCGCTGCATTTTGATTCTTTACATCATTGGTTCCATTTCGAGTGCAGGATGACCTTTTTCGGTAAGGAACTCAAGCAGTGCTTCCGGATCCTCGGTAACTACTGTTTCGTCCGCAATCATATCAGTAAAGTTCTCGATCCCGTAAAGCTCTTTTGCTGTCGCGTTCAGACGATCCGCTACCTGATCCTTCAGATCCTTAGGCATCCATACGATGCGGGCTACGC
>JAJQIE010000190.1 GCA_021199395.1 Lachnospiraceae bacterium
AATTCATAACTGTCTCCATGTGCGGTTTTCAGACTGATGGAAATTACCGGAAATTGTCCCATATATGTTTCACACAGCTTTGTTTCACCCGAAATCGCAAGATCATGAAACATGTTTTTATCTGTTCCAATCTCAAGAAAGTATCTGAGCATGCTCATATTGAGGGTTTTTCCGAAACGGCGTGGACGGGTAAAAAGGTTTACTTTTCCGGGATTTGTCAACAATTCTTTTATAAAAAGTGTTTTGTCTACATAATAATAATTCATTCGATGAAAATCTGCAAAATCGTCTATTCCAATCGGAAGAATTTTCTTATTCATGCTGTACCCCTCTCTTAAATGAAAGCGTGATTTACTCACATTTACTCTCTTATTCACTCAACATCAAGCATAATTTTCGAAAGAACCAGCTGGGATTGATGAAAGCTTATCACAAATGCTGTGGGTTATCAAGAAATCTTTGGAAAATGTAGTAGAAATCTATGCCATGCGCAGAGCTCTGGAGCGGATCTGCTGCGGTACGGAGACAGGTATAAATGGGGAACCTCCAGTAAGTTAGTTCTTGCAATAAGAAAGCTTCTATTTTATAATAAATATCATTAATTCATTATAAGAAGCAACGGAAAGAGAACGGGAGTAACTATATTGGAGATGAATACCATGATAACGGAAAGATTGTATTATGAGGACGCATATAAAAAAGAATTTACAGCGACTGTGCTTGCCTGCCGTGAAGGAAAGAAGGGGTTTGAAGTCGTATTGTCCGCGACAGCGTTTTACCCGGAGGGCGGCGGCCAGCCGTATGACCGGGGAATTCTGTGGCCGGATGCGGAGGATGCTGCGAAAGAAGAGAGCTTACCGGGAGCAGACCGGGCGGGTGCAGCTTCCGGTATGGCAATTGACACAGTAGGGCCGCAGGTCGTACAGGTTCTTGAAGTACATGAAAAAAACGGCGAACTGATTCATTACACGGATGCTCCGTTGTCGGTCGGTCTGAAAATCCGGGGGAAGATCGACTGGGGACGCCGCTTTGATCTGATGCAGCAGCATTCCGGTGAGCATATTATCAGCGGTCTGGTTCATGCGGCATACGGATATGACAATGTGGGTTTTCACATGGGAAGCGACGTGATCACAATTGATTTTAATGGCGAGCTGGACGAGGCTGCCATGCGGCAGCTTGAGGCGCAGGCGAATGCGATCATCTGGCAGAACCAGAAAACACATATATTTTATCCGTCGCCGGAGGAGCTTCAAACGCTTCCCTACCGGAGCAAAAAAGAACTGACCGGGGATGTGCGCATCGTAGAGTTTCCCCGTGCGCAGGAGATATCTGCTTCGAACGTTACGGATAGCTCGCCTGCAGAAGAATCCGGGGTAGAATCGGCAGCTTCCGGCAGCATGGCCGCATGCGGTGCGGTTCTTTCATATGTCGATCTCTGCGCCTGCTGCGGCACGCATGTAGCGTATGCCGGAGAAATTGGGATGATAAAGCTGCTGTCTGTGGTGAAATTCCGCGACGGCGTCCGGATGGAGATGATCTGCGGAGGACGGGCGCTGAACTATCTGAATATGGTAAACGCGCAGAACCATCAGATTTCCGTACTGCTCTCCGCAAAGCCTGATCGAACCGCTGAGGCCGTAAAGCGAAATATGGATGAGAATTTCCGGCTGAAAGGGCGCGTACTTGCGCTGGAGGAAAAGCTGTTCGCGCAGGAGGCGGAGCGTCTCGCGGATACGGGAAATGTGCTTTTATTTGAAAAAGATATGGATTCGGACAGTGTGCGTAAGCTGGCGGTGGCGGTCATGGCGACCTGCGGCGGGCGTTGCGCTGTTTTTTCCGACAACGGAGATGGGAGCTTTAAATATGCGGTCGGAGAGAAGGACGGCGACCTGCGTACATTCGTAAAAGAAATGAACCGGACGCTGAATGGGCGCGGCGGCGGGAAACCGTTTTTTGCGCAGGGGTCTTTGAAGGCGGGGGAGGATGAGATTCGGAAATTCTTTGAAGAAGGGTAAAAACCCCCTTGCCACCATAAAAAAAATGTGCTAGGATAACTCCGATAAAAGGCAGTGAAGGAGACTCTGTGTCTGAAACCTGACAGGGATTTGGCGTCACCGATTGAGAGCGCTATTTAGGGGAAGGATACAAAAGGGAACACTCCGGAGCCGACTGTTCGAACCGTTTCTCCCGTGTTTTGGCATCCGCGCAGATGCGGATGGATTTTACCTCCCGAATCGGAAAAATTCAGTAGGGCAGTACGTAGCACGCGTTAAGTGTATAAGAGAGGCAGGAGCTCTGTCCGGCATCGGTATCCGATTTGAGGACGGTGATGGCAGCTGACAGGCGAGGCAGATCCTGCAATGCGGGTGGTACCGCGGGTAATGATTATCCGTCCCGGAATATCGATTCAGATGTTCCGGGATTTTTTCGTGTGATTTTCACAGAGCGTAAAACAACTTACGCCGCTCACTGTAAATTCAGGGACGGCGGAAGATGGAAGAGAGGAGAACATTATGGAATTTTTATCTGGACAGACGACAAAAGAGGCATTGGAGCTGAAGGAGCTGCTTGCGCCGGAGCGCGTTGGCACGGAGGTAAAGGTAAATGGGTTTGTCCATTCCATCCGTGCGATGGGAGAGGTCAGCTTTGTTGTGCTGCGCAAGCGGGAGGGACTGCTCCAGTGTGTGTTTGAAGAGGGAGCTTCCGCGCTGCCTGTAAAATCGCTTCGTGAGTCGCAGACGGTGGAGCTTTTTGGCCTGCTGGAGAAGGATGAGCGTGCGCCGCATGGGATTGAGGTGCGTGTAAAGGGAGGAGAAATCCTCACGACGCCCTATGCTCCGCTGCCGCTGCCGATTGGGAAATGGAAGCTGAATACTTCTCTTGAGGCAAAGCTGGACAATCGAAGCATCGCGCTCCGCAATGTGAGAGAGCGGGCGAAGTTCCGCATTCAGGAGGGGATCGTGCGCGGCTTCCGGGAGTATCTTACCAGTCAGCAGTTTACAGAGATTCACACGCCTAAAATTGGCGCGAAGGGCGCGGAGGGCGGTTCTAATATCTTCAAACTGGATTACTTCCATCGTCCTGCCGTGCTGGCGCAGAGTCCGCAGTTTTATAAGCAGATGATGGTCGGCGTATTTGACCGCGTGTTTGAGACAGCGCCGGTGTTCCGCGCGGAGAAGCACAACACAAAGCGTCATCTGAATGAATATACAAGTCTTGATTTTGAGATGGGATTTATCGACAGCTATGTAGATATCATGGAGATGGAGACGGGATTTTTGCAGTATACGATGAAGCTTCTGGCAGCGGAGTACGCGGATGAGCTGCGTATTCTAAACGTAACGCTCCCGAATACGGAGAAGATCCCTATGGTGCGATTTGACCGGGCAAAGGAGCTGGTCTCTGAAAAATATGACCGCAGGATCCGGAACCCTTATGACCTTGAGCCGGAGGAGGAGCACCTGATCGGCAGATATTTCAAGGAAGAGTGTGACGCGGATTTTGTATTTGTGACGCATTATCCCTCGAAAAAGCGCCCGTTCTACGCGATGGACGATCCGGCGGATGAACGGTTTACCCTGAGCTTTGACCTTCTCTTTGGAGGGCTGGAGGTCACGACCGGCGGACAGCGTATCCATGATTATCAGATGCTGCGGGAGAAAATTGTCCGGCGCGGGATGTCTGAGGAGGGAATGGATATGTATCTGGATACCTTTAAATATGGCATGCCGAAACACGGCGGGCTTGGCATCGGACTGGAGCGCATGACGATGAAGATCGTCGGAGAGGAAAATGTCCGTGAAACGACTCTGTTTCCGCGCGATCTGTCCCGGCTGGAGCCGTAGATGGGCGGGCAAAAAAACACAGTGGATGAAAATGACAGGCTCAGTTGAGCCGAAATGGAGGAGAAGCCATGGCAAATAGGATCAGCGACGAGACAATCGAATATGTCGGTATTCTGGCGCAGCTGGAGCTTTCTGAGGAGGAAAAGGAGCAGGCGAAAAAGGATATCGGCAGGATGCTGGATTATGTGGATAAGCTGAATGAGCTGGACACTTCCGGCGTGGAGCCAATGTCTCATGTGTTTCCGGTCAATAATGTATTCCGGGAGGATGTTGTGACGAACAGCGACGACCATGAGGCGATTTTGAAAAACGCTCCGGCGGCAAAGGACAGTTCGTTTATGGTTCCAAAGACAGTGGAGTGAGACAGAAAGCCGATCGTCTGGAAATGGATATGAGAAAAAGCGAACGGGCATGTGCCGACACAGATTTAAGACTGGCGGCAGGGATGCGCTGTTGATGGAATATGCGGATGATTCCAAGAAGCGCCGGGAATGACCTGGGAAAGGAAAGCAATATGCAGACAATGGAACTGACTGCCCTGGAGCTGGGCAGGAAAATAAAGGAAAAAGAGATTTCCGTCCGCGAAGCGGTGGACGCGTTTTATCAGCGCATCGCTGCGGTGGATGGCGAACTGAACAGCTTTGTGACGCTGGATCAGGAAAACGCTTATCGGCGTGCGGATGAGGTGCAGGCGGGGATTGCGGATGGCAGTATCAGCGGACCGCTTGCGGGCGTACCCGCGGCGATCAAGGACAATATCTGTACCAAAGGCCTGCTGACGACCTGCAGCTCAGGGATTTTATACAATTTTGTGCCGACCTATTCCGCGGAAGCTGTTTTAAATATGGAAAAGGCGGGAGCTGTGATTCTCGGCAAAACAAATATGGATGAGTTTGCGATGGGGAGCACGACGGAGACCTCTGCGTTCGGTCCGACCAGGAATCCGTGGAATACCGGACATGTGCCGGGCGGCTCCTCCGGCGGCTCCTGTGCGGCGGTAGCCGCGGGGGAGGCTCCGTATGCGTTGGGCTCCGATACCGGCGGTTCGATTCGCCAGCCGGGCTCCTTCTGCGGTGTGGTTGGCCTGAAGCCGACCTATGGGACTGTGTCCCGCTACGGGCTGATTGCCTATGGCTCCTCACTGGATCAGATCGGGCCGATTGCGAAGGATGTCCCGGACTGCGCGGCGATTCTGGAGATGATCGCGTCCCATGATCAAAAGGACAGTACCTCAGTGGCGCGAACGGACTGTGATTTTACCTCCGCGCTTGTGGATGATGTGAGAGGAATGCGCGTTGGCATTCCGTCCGATTATCTGGGCGAGGGCCTGGACGGTGAAGTGCGCCAGGCTGTGCTTGATACGGCGGATGTGCTGCGCCAGAAGGGCGCCATCGTGGAAGAATTTGATCTGAGCCTTGTGGAATATGCGATTCCGGCTTATTATGTAATTGCTTCCGCGGAAGCCAGCTCAAATCTGTCCCGATTTGACGGTGTAAAATACGGTTATCGCGCTGCAGAATACGACGGGCTGCACGGCATGTATAAAAAAAGCCGTTCCGAGGGCTTTGGAGAGGAAGTAAAACGCCGCATTATGCTTGGCTCGTTCGTGCTTAGCTCCGGCTATTATGACGCCTACTATCTGAAAGCTCTGCGCACCAAGGCACTGATCAGGCAGTCCTTTGACCGCGCGTTTGAAAAATACGACGTTATCCTCGCGCCCGCGTCGCCGACGACGGCGCCAAAGCTGGGGGAAAGTTTAAGCGACCCGCTGAAAATGTATCTGGGCGATATTTATACGATTTCTGTCAACCTTGCCGGACTTCCGGGCATCTCGGTACCGTGCCGCAACGACAGCCGGGGACTGCCGATCGGCGTACAGATGATCGGAGACTGCTTTAAGGAAAAGAAGATCATCCGCGTGGCTTATGCGTTTGAACAGGCGAGAGGGCGATTTGTGATGCCGGAGATTGCAGTGAAAAGCGCACAGATGAGCTCCGTGCATATGGCTTCATCAGTGGAAAGTATGGGAATGTTGCCGAACGGACAGGAGGGAAAATGACATGGCGAAACAAATGGTGAACCCACCCATGGAAAATGGCCGGAAGGCAATGGGCGGGTCTGCGTCCACGATTCGCGGTGGCAAATCGGGACGGGGATATGAGACGGTCATCGGACTGG
>JAJQIE010000291.1 GCA_021199395.1 Lachnospiraceae bacterium
ATCGAAGACAATGACGAAGAAGTCCTGACTCTGATGTCGGCGACTGAGGAAATAGTAAAAGAATATCTGACCCTTCTTACGATTGAGAATAAGATGGAGACGGCTATGGCGGCGGATGTGGATACAGAAGTATCGGACGAGGAAGCGGCACAGCGTCGGGTCGAGTATGTCTATGTTGCGATGGAGACAGAAGGTGAAGATGAGACCGAGGAGGAAACTGAGGCAGAGACGGATACCGAGTCTTCCGGCACAGAGGCTGATACGGAGGGGTCTGAGAGCGAAAGCGCTGCTGATACGGAAACTGAGGCCGCAGGTGACGAGACTGAGACGTCTGCGGAGACGGAGGGCGAGACTGTGGCGGAAACAGCTGCTGATTCAGAATCTGAGACAGCGCTTCTGACTGGAAATGCCGTGACTAAGACGACCTCCTCTGATGAGACGGAGACAGCATCGGAAGAGGATACAGAACCGGTATCAGATGCGGCGCAGGATGATACGGAAGCTGCTTCGGATGTGGAGGACGAATCTGAGACGGATGCAGAAGACGCATCTACGGAGGAGGAAGAAACGGAGACAGAGACGGAAACTGAGGATCCGGAGGTCGTTGCTGCGATGGAAGAGGCCTATGAGAAGGCTGCGCAGATCATCGCACTGGTAGAGGACGGCATGGATCTGGATGAGGCGGCCGCGGAGGTTGATGAGGATCTCACTTCGTATGAGATTACATTTGGCGCGGACAGCACTTCGGTTGTGGAAGGACTGATTACCGCGACAGAGGGACTGGAGGATGGCACTCTGGTAACGGAGCCGGTAGAGGCCACAAGCGGATATTACGCAGTGAGAGTGATCAGCGCGTTTGATGAAGAAGCGACCGAGGAGGAGAAAGAAAGTATTATTGAGGAACGGAAGGAAGAAGCGGTTTCTGACCTGTTCACAGAGTGGGAAGAGGAAAGCGATATCTCTACAGATGAGGATGTTCTGGCAACGATTACTTTTGACTTCAATCTGAGTATGTATGAGGAAACTGAGATCGAGACGGAAACCGGAACGGAAGAGGAATCCGGGGATGAGACGGAGGATGATTCTGAGGCAGAGGCAGCGTCTGAGGTCGAGACGGAATCAGGGGCAGAGACAGAGTCCGAAGCAGAGACAGAGTCTGAGACTGAGATGGAGGAAGAGACTGAGGGCGATACAGAAGCGGAGACTGCGGCTGTTACAGAGGCAGAGCCTGAGACAGAAACCGAAGCAGAGACGGAATCTGCGGCAGAGGATTAAAAGAGCATGAAGTATGAGCGGATAGATATAAAGAATAAGGCATCTCTGGATGATGCGGCGCTTTACCTGTACCTTTTGGATCCATCGCCTGAGATTGCGATTGCAGAGCGCCCGATCATTGTGATCTGTCCGGGCGGCGGATATGAATTCACATCGGATCGGGAAGCAGAGATTGTTGCGATGCAGTTCCTTGCGATGGGGTATCATGCGGCTGTACTCAGGTATTCTGTGGCTCCCGCGGTTTATCCGACGGCTCTGCTGGAGCTTGGACGGTCTGTGGCCGTGATCCGGGAAAACGCCGGGAAATGGCACATAGACGAGGATAAAATTGTCATATCGGGGTTTTCAGCAGGCGGTCATCTGGCCGCAAACTATGGTTTGTTCTGGAACCGCGACTTTCTTGCGGAAGCTTTGGATACCGAATCTGCGCGGCTTCAGCCGAGTGCCCTGATTTTGGGCTATCCGGTTATTTCATCGGGCGCATTTGCGCATGAAGGCTCTTTCCGGAATCTGCTTGGCGCGGACTATGAGGCAAAAAAGGATGAGCTTTCTCTTGAAAAAAATGCTGCGTCTCTGGCAGGCGCTCAGGTACCGAGGACATTTGTGTGGCATACCTGGGAGGATGATGTAGTCCCGGTGCAGAATTCACTGCTTCTGGTAAATGAACTGGTGCGTCATCATGTCCCTGTAGAATTTCATCTTTTTGAAAAGGGAGGGCATGGCCTGTCGCTCGCGAATCGCCTGACTGGTTCGACAGGCGGCAGTCCGAAGGAGGCAGCAGCCGAAAAAGCGGTAGCGGTATGGCCGCAGCTTGTACATAACTGGATGGAGAGTTGGATATAAAAAGGAGGAAAATACAATGAAACCAGCAAAGAATTATAAGTTTTGGTTTGCGACCGGTTCACAGGATCTTTACGGCGATGAGTGTCTCGCAAAAGTAGCGGAGCATTCGAAAATCATTGTTAGCCGACTGAATGAGTCCGGCGTGCTTCCGTATGAAGTAGTATGGAAGCCTACCCTGATCACAAATGAGGTGATCCGCAGGACATTTAATGAAGCGAATGCGGATGAGGAATGTGCGGGCGTGATTACCTGGATGCATACCTTTTCGCCGGCGAAATCATGGATCCTTGGCCTGCAGGAGTTCCGCAAACCGCTGCTTCATCTGCATACACAGTTTAATGAAGAGATTCCATATGATACCATTGATATGGACTTTATGAATGAGAATCAGTCTGCCCATGGCGACCGGGAGTATGGCCACATTGTTACCAGAATGGGAATTGAGCGCAAGATTATTGTGGGACACTGGAATGATAAGGCCGTACAGGAAAAGATTGCGGCGTGGATGCGCACGGCAATCGGCATCATGGAGAGCAGCCATATCCGTGTGATGCGCATTGCTGATAACATGAGAAATGTAGCTGTCACAGAAGGCGACAAGGTGGAAGCGCAGATTAAGTTTGGCTGGGAGATCGATGCATATCCGGTAAATGAGATCGCTGAGGCCGTACAGGCGGTTTCAGAGGCGGATACAAATGTGCTGGTTGAAGAGTATTATGATAAATACGAGATTCTGCTGGAAGGAAGAGATGAGGCGGAATTCAGAAAGCATGTGGCGGTACAGGCACAGATTGAGCTTGGCTTTGAGCGTTTCCTGGAGGAGAAGGATTACCAGGCGATCGTCACTCATTTTGGCGATCTTGGCGCGCTGAAACAGCTGCCGGGTCTTGCGATTCAGCGGCTGATGGAAAAGGGCTATGGCTTTGGCGGCGAAGGCGACTGGAAGACAGCGGCGATGGTTCGCCTGATGAAGATCATGGCTCAGAATACTCCGAACGCAAAGGGCACTTCATTTATGGAGGATTATACCTACAACCTTGTTCCGGGCAAGGAAGGAGTGCTGGAGGCGCACATGCTTGAGGTTTGCCCGACCATTGCGGACGGACCGATTGGTATTAAGGTAAATCCGCTTTCCATGGGAGACAGAGAAGATCCGGCGCGCCTGGTATTTACCGCAAAAGAAGGGCCGGCGGTGGCGACCTCTCTGATTGATCTTGGAAATCGTTTTCGCCTGATTATCAATTCTGTGGATTGCAAGAAGACGGAAAAGCCGATGCCTAAGCTTCCGGTAGCGACCGCATTCTGGACTCCGCAGCCAGACCTGGCTACTGGCGCTGAAGCGTGGATCCTCGCAGGCGGCGCTCACCATACGGCATTCTCTTACGACCTTACGGCTGAGCAGATGGGAGACTGGGCTGCGGCTATGGGTATTGAAGCTGTCTATATTGATAATGACACGACGATCCGAAGCCTCAAGAACGAGCTGAGGTGGAATTCTGTATACTACAGATAATGGAATGACGTCCGGAAGCACAGTATCGGAAAGACCGGACATGGATCAGACCATGCGGGCATGATTAAAATAAGCAGGAGCCGGAGATTTGAAATCCAGACAAAGGATTTTGAATACCGGCTCCTTTTCCAGAATTTGTTATTAGAAGCATCTGGTCTGTCGGAAGAAAGGACAGACAGGAATAGTTTGCAGATAATGAGGACAGAAGCGGAGGAAGAAAATGAGCCGGAATATTTTTCTGATTGGATTTATGGGCGCGGGGAAGTCTACGATCGCGCGAACCCTGTGTGATTTATATGAAATGAAGCTGGTTGAGATGGATGAGCAGATCGAAGCGCAGGAGGGCAGATCAATTTCGCGGATTTTTTCCGAAAGTGGCGAAGCTTATTTTCGCAGCTTAGAGACGGAGCTTCTGGAAGACCTGGAGCAGATGACGAATATGGTTGTCTCCTGTGGCGGCGGAGCAGCGATGCGGGAAGAGAACATAGCCATAATGCGAAAGAGCGGAAGTGTTATCTATCTGAGTGCGGAACCGGAGACGATCTATGACAGGGTAAAGAATGCCCACACAAGGCCGCTGCTGGAGGGACATATGGATATAGCATATATTGAAGAGCTGATGGCAGAAAGGCACCCCAAATATCAGAATGCCGCGGATTTTGCAGTAAAAACGGATGGCAGGAATACCGGGGATATCTGTAAAGAAATAATTGAGAAAACCCGTGTCACCGCGAAAAACGTCGATACTGTTTCCGGACACACAAATTAGACACAAACTCACCGTGAAATGAACACATTCTTACCATATAATCAAGGAAACGAATACTATGCGGATGCTTTTGCAGTAATCACGCAGAACAGGAGTGAATGCCTTGATTGAAGTGACACATCTTACGAAGCGCTACGGTTCGAATGCCGCAGTTGACGATTTATCTTTTCGCGTAGAAAAAGGACAGATCTACGGATTCCTTGGCCCAAACGGGGCCGGAAAAACCACGACGATGAATATACTGACCGGCTATATTGCACCTTCCTTTGGGGAGGTCCTGATAGACGGTCATAATATACTGGAGGAACCGGAGGAAGCCAGAAAATGTATCGGCTATCTTCCGGAGATTCCGCCGGTATATCCGGAGATGACCGTATTAGAGTATCTGCAATTTGCAGCCGATCTGAAAAAGCTGCCCAAAAAGGAACGGAGTACCATGATCGCGGAGGTTATGCAGACTACGGGGCTGACGGAAATGCAGGGGCGTCTGATCCGCAATCTGTCAAAGGGCTATCGGCAGCGCACCGGTCTGGCGCAGGCGATTCTTGGCTATCCGGATATTATTATCCTGGATGAACCGATGGTGGGGCTTGATCCAAAGCAGATCATAGAGATCCGTGAGCTGATTCGCAGCCTGGGGCAGAAGCACACGGTGATTTTAAGCTCTCATATTCTTTCCGAGATCAGTGCGATCTGTGACCATATTATGATTATTGCGCATGGAAAGCTGGTAGCGAGCGATACACCGGACAATCTGATGAATCTGATGCGCGGTTCCGGGTCTCTGGAGCTGACTGTCCGCACGACAGAAAAAACGCTCAGAGAAATGTTTCATTCGCTGCCGGGGATCCTCTCTCTGGATGTAAAAGCTTCGGCGGAACCTGGGGCGTGTGATGCCACGATTAAAACGGAAGCGGATAATGATCTCCGTGAGAGGATTTTTTACCTCTGTGCGCAGGAGGAAACAGCGATTCTGCGAATGCAGCATACACATGTATCCCTGGAGGATGTATTCCTCGAACTGACTGAGGATCATCCAAAAGAGACGGATGAAAAGAACGGAAAGAAAAGGAAGCATTTTGGCTTTAACGGGAAAGCGGCTATGCGTGAAAACCATGAGGAAGGAGTGAGGGAAAATGACAGCGATTTATAAAAAAGAGGTCAGAGGCTTCCTGACATCTATGGTCGGCTTTGTATTTATGGCATTTTTGCTCCTGGTCTGCGGCATTTATTTTACCGCGTATAATCTGCAGGCAGCCTATCCCAAATTTGCTTATACTCTGTCGAGTGTATTGTTTGTATTTCTGATTGCGGTACCGATTTTGACCATGCGCGTGCTTGCGGAGGAACAAAAGCAGAAAACGGATCAGCTTTTGCTGACCGCTCCGGTGACCGTGACCGAGATTGTCATGGGCAAGTTTTTCGCTCTTACGACAATTTTTATGATTCCGGTTCTGATTCTTGCTGTTTATCCTCTGATTATGGCACAATTTGGAACCATCTATTTTGCGGAAACCTATACGGCGCTGTTTGGCTTCTTTCTGATGGGCTGCAGCTTTCTGGCAATCGGACTCTTTATCTCCTCTGTTACAGAG
>JAJQIE010000312.1 GCA_021199395.1 Lachnospiraceae bacterium
GGCGTGATGGAGCTGATTTCCCGTGTCAAGGCACTGATGCGGCGCAGCCAGGGAATGGAGGCGGAACGGTTTATCCGCCTGGATCCGATCTATATGGACGACGAAAAGCGGGCTGTGTTTGTGGATGATGAGCCGGTTGACCTGACCTACAAGGAATATGAGCTTCTGAAGCTGCTTCTTCTGAACGCAGGCATTGTAGCGTCACGGGATATGATCCTGGATCGGGTCTGGGGGACGGATTTTGAAGGCGAATCCAGAACTCTGGATATGCATATCAAAACGCTGCGCCAGAAGCTTGGCAAAGCGGGAAGTATGATCCGCACGGTACGCAATGTCGGATATATGTTGAATGGAGAAGACTCAAAATGAAGAGGAAAATCAACAGATGCCTGTTCGTAACTGTACTTGCGACACTTGTAGCAACGCTTATCATAGCCGTTGCTATTTTTCGAAATATGTACAAAGAACAGGTACTTTCCGAAATGCGAACCTGCGCTGCTTTGCTCTCCAGCCTTTCTTCTGACGCAGAAGGGCTGAAGGAACAGTATACGGAGGATGTGGCGGGGCTGCGCGTTACTCTGATCGACGAGGATGGAACGGTTGTGTATGACAGCGATCTGGATGGCGCTCTGGAAAATCATTCCGACCGGGAAGAGGTGCAGGAGGCCATGTCAGATGGCGAGGGGTGGTCAACCCGCTATTCGGACACACTTGGCAGTGAGATGTACTACTATGCGGTGAGGCTGGAGGACAACTCCATTCTGCGCATCAGTAAGGAAGAAGCCAGTGTCTGGAGCATTTTTACCAACACTCTGCCCGGAATCGCTGCGGTCGGGGTGATCATGTTTCTGGTGTGTATGTTTTTATCGCGTTCTATCACGACGGGGATTGTAAAGCCGATCGAGCAGATGGCCTCCGATATCGACAGTACAGGCACGGAAGGCATTTATGAAGAACTGGTGCCGTTTGTCCAGACGATCCGCAGGCAGCATGAGGATATTATGAAAAACGCAAAAATGCGCCAGGAATTTACGGCAAATGTCTCACATGAGCTGAAGACGCCGCTGACGGCAATCTCCGGATATGCGGAGCTGATTGAGACAGGAATTGTCGGCGAAAGTGAGACGCAGCGTTTTGCACATGAAATCCACCGCGGCGCGAAACGGCTGCTGACGTTGATTAATGATATTATCCGCCTGTCCCAGCTGGATTCCGATAAGCTGGAAATAGACGCCGCAGATATGGATCTGTATGCTTCCGCCACAGCCTGTGTGGAAAGCCTGCGTATGAATGCGCGGCAGAATGGGATCGCGATGGAGTGCAAAGGCAGCGCCTGTATGATTCGCGGCGATAAGGAAATGATCGAAGAACTGATCTACAATCTCTGTGACAACGCTATCCGTTACAACAAGCCGGATGGCAGTGTGACTGTTACGGTGGAAGAAAGAGGCGGGCGCGCCATGCTCCGCGTAAAGGATACAGGAATTGGTATTCCTGAAAAAAGCCGTGAGCGCGTATTCGAGCGCTTTTACTGCGTGGACAAAAGCCGGTCGAAAAATACCGGCGGCACAGGACTGGGGCTGGCGATAGTAAAGCATATCGTTGCGCAGCACCATGCACAGATTGATCTGGAGAGCGAGGTCGGTGTTGGGACGGTGGTTACGGTGTGGTTTGGAAAAGCGCAGGGGGGCAATGACTGAAAATCGGGTTGAAAAATCTGGCTGAAAAATTTTACCGTGTCGGCAAAAAAGTGTTTGACAAATAAAAAGAAGAAGTATATAATAAGCGGTGCTGATGAGGAATGTGCGCATAGCTCAGCTGGATAGAGCGTTTGGCTACGGACCAAAAGGTCGGGGGTTCGAATCCTCTTGCGCACGCTTTATGAGATACCGGAAGTCTTTTGAGGATTTCCGGTTTTTTTGTATAATAGGAAAGTTCTCCGAACCTTCTTAATTATACAAAAAATTATGCGCACGAATGCGTATGGAATTTTATTGCTTCGCAATACGCGTTTGGCGCGGCAAAAAGTGTGCTTCATGAGATTTTGCGACTAAAGCCGCACATGAAATAGCATATCGAACAAAAGTTCGAAAAACAGCTTGCATAATTCCGCTTTATATATTATAATGCGTTAGAACAAACGTTCTAATCGCTTATTTCTAAAGATATGTATATTATGGAGGCGGAATTATGAGAGACGGGAATCAGACAATGGACTGGGAGCTGACACCGGTGGGGATTGGTTTTTGCGCGGTGCTGGGGCTTGCGCTGGAGATACTGGTTTTGCTTATATCCGGTATTTATATCAGCCAGGTGCCTCTGGTTGTATTTGGTTTTCTGTGGTTTTTATCCGGGATGCTCGTATCGGGAGTGCTGCTTTTGTACGCGGCATATTCGAGCAGGGGAGCCGATGGAGAATTGTGTATGAATAAGACACATTTTTATCCCTGTGCCGGATATGGGGAGCCATATGGACAGATTCCGGTTGCCTGGGTAGATCTGTCTTTATCTGATGATTATGTCGGAGCAGAGAGGCGATTATCCCGGAAAGCTGCATGATTCAGACAGAATGAGGAGTGAGGACAGAATGAAAAAGCACTATGATGCAGTTATCTTTGACCTTGACGGGACTTTGTTGGATACCCTCAGGGATCTGACAGACAGTACGAATGCCGTGCTTGCCCGTTACGGGATGCCGCAGTACAGTCAGGAGGATGTGCGGAGCTTTGTAGGAAATGGTATTCGGAATCTTCTGCTGAGGACAGTCCCGAATGGCGAGGCAAATCAGGACTTCGAGAAGGTGTTTGAGGACTTTAAACATTATTATGAGGAGCATTGCCTGGATGCAACAGAGCCTTATCCGGGTATCCCTTATCTGCTTTCCGAGCTTCATAAGAGCGGTTGCCGTATGGCGATTGTTTCCAACAAAGCGGACTTTGCTGTGAAGAAGTTAAATAAAGTATATTTTGGCGATCTGATTGAGGTAGCGGTTGGTGAGCGTGAAGGGTGCAGGCGCAAACCGGAGCCGGACTCGGTTCTTCTGGCGTTGGAGGAGTTGAATGTGCCGCTTGAGAGGGCGGTTTACATTGGGGATTCTGAGGTTGACCTCCTGACCGCAAAGAATTCGGGGATAGACGGTATTATTGTGACGTGGGGATTTCGCAGCCGGGAGGCTTTGCTTGCAGCCGGAGCTGATCCGGACAGGATGGCTGCGAATGTGAGAGAGCTTATTTCCATGTTGCGGTGAGTTCTACCCTGTGATAAAATGACTGTGTTTTACGGATATTGAACAAGGGAGAAGGTACACAAAAATGAAAAGCACGATTACCAGAGAAGAGGCGTTTGCCCTTCTGAGAAAGTATAATAAGGAGCCTTTCCATATCCAGCATGCACTGACCGTAGAGGGAACCATGAGATGGTTCGCGCGCGAGCTGGGATATGCGGAGGATGAGGAGTATTGGGGAATCACGGGTCTGCTGCATGATATAGATTTTGAACTGTATCCGGAGCAGCACTGTCAGAAAGCGCCGGAGCTTCTTCGGGGCGGTGGTGTGAGTGAGGAGATGATTTATTCTGTCTGCAGTCATGGCTACGGGATCTGCTGCGAACTGGAGCCAAAGCATGAGATGGAAAAGGTTCTTTTTGCGGTGGACGAGCTGACCGGATTGATTGGCGCTGCGGTGAAAATGCGTCCGTCAAAGAGTGTGATGGATCTGCAGGTCTCCAGTCTGAAGAAAAAGTTTAAGGATAAGAAATTTGCCGCAGGCTGTTCGAGAGATGTGATACGCTTGGGTGCAGAGCGGCTGGGCTGGTCTTTAGAGGAGCTTATGGAGAAAACGATTCTTGCGATGCGTTCCTGCGAGGCATCGATTCAGAACTTTATGGCTTCCTGTGATTTTGCAGGTGCGTAGCTATCGGCTTTTATAAGTAGTGGTGAATCGATAACCGCTACATGGGGATTTACCATAAAAATGGAAAGCCGGAAAGGATATCGAATGGATGGAAAAAGGAAAAAGCATGGGAGCATCAGTACGGGGGCGCTCGCTTTCATAGTTGTGGCTTTGGCGGTTCTCCTTGTCTTTCTGGTGACAGGCTACAGGCAGATGAGTAAAGAACAGCAGACAGGATCGGATGCAGAAATGTCTGCTTCTGTCGAAACGGAATGGGAATCAGACAGCGAAAAGCTGTCGGAAACAGAGACAGAAAGCGAGCTGACGACGGAGACAGAGACAGCTGAGGATGAAACCATGATCATCATAGGCGGGGAGGCAGATACAGAAGAGGATACAGTGGATGATACGGCAGAAGATACTGAAACAGAAAGCCTGGTGGTAGCGATCGATCCAGGGCATCAGGGCAGTTGGGTAGATATGAGCGATACAGAGCCGGTTGGACCGGGATCTACCGAGATGAAGACGAAATCCTCAGTTGGAACGCAGGGCAGATATAGTGGCGTTCCGGAATACGAGCTGAATCTGGAGCTTTCACTGCTGCTTCGAGCGGAGCTTGAGACGCGGGGCTATGAGGTTGTACTGACCCGCGAGGACAACGATACCGCAATCAGCAATGCAGAGCGCACGACTTATGCTTACGAACAGGGAGGCGATATCTACGTCCGCATACACGCAAACGGCTCTGAGGATTCCAGTGTGAATGGGGCGCTTGCCATGGTTCCTTCCGCATCCAATCCTTATGTGGGAGATCTTGCGGAGGATTCCTGGCTGCTTGCGGACTGTATCCTTGGCGCTTATTGCAGCACTGCTGGCTTTGAGTCTCTTGGCATTCAGTATTACGATAATATGACAGGGATAAACTGGAGCAAAATTCCGGTTATGATCCTTGAAATGGGCTTTATGACAAATGAATCGGATGATATGCGGATGCAGGATGATTCCGTACAGGCTCTGATGGTTGAGGGTATAGCGGATGGCATTGATGACTATTTTATACAAAAAGGCATGAAAACAGCCACAGCGCTATCCGAAACAGAAAATAGCGCTGCGTTTGAATCTGCAACAGAAGAATCTGTAATAAAGGAATCTTCAACTGAAGGATCTGAAAAAGAAGAATCTAAAACGAAAGAATCTGAAACAGCAGAATTTGAAACGGATGTGTCCGGAGATTCCTCATCGGAAGTGGCAGAGCGTGTAAATGCACTGATTGAGATGCTTGGAGAGGGATATATTTATCCGTCGATGGATCAGGGAGAAGCATGGGCAGTCAGTGTGGAAGCCCTTGATTCGGGATGTACGTCTGATATCAATGGAGACGTACAGATGAAATCAGCCAGCGTAATCAAGGTATTTATCATGGCGACGATCTATGACCGGGTTTATTATCCTGATTCCGAAGCACGAAGGATTTCTATGGACGTTTCGGGTGAGGATGAGCTGGAAGAACTCATTTCACAGATGATAACAGTCAGTGACAACGATGCTGCTAATACTCTTGTGACTATGCTGGGACAGGGAGATTCTCAGGCCGGCATGGATGTAGTGAATCAATTCCTGGCTGAGAATGGTTATACAGGGACTTCTATGGGAAGACTGTTTCTGGAAACGAATCCATCCGGGGATAACTATACTACCGCAAATGACTGCAGGGCGTTGCTTGCGAGTATTTATAACGGAACATGTGTTGGGGAGAATGCTTCCGACGCAATGTATGAATATCTGAAAAATCAGACAAGGACGGGAAAAATACCTTCCGGACTGACGGATACCACAGCTGTTGTAGCGAATAAGACTGGCGAGCTTGCGGGAGACTATGGAGATTATGTCGAAAATGATATTGCAATAGTGGAAGATGGAGAACAGGCATATGTGCTTTGTATCCTGAGCAACGATCTTCTTGACAATTCCGCAGCTGTCGGACAGATGATTCAAATGTCTGCACTGGCGTATGATATGCTGATAGTGGAATAAAGGACTTGAAAAAGCTGATATGGACTGAAAGTCTTTGGAGCCGATGCGTTTGCATCGGCTTTTTTTGTAT
>JAJQIE010000225.1 GCA_021199395.1 Lachnospiraceae bacterium
AGGTACGGCAGATCGCGGATGAGGTCACGGTTATGCGCGACGGGCAGTGGATCGAGACCGGGGCGGTTGCGGATATTACGGATAAACAGATTATCAGCATGATGGTAGGGCGGGAAATGAATGAGATTTTCCCGGAACGTACCAGCAAACCTGAGGATGTAATTCTGAAGGTGGAGCATCTTGGCACCAAAAGGCCCGCTTTCCGCGATGTGAATTTTGAACTGAGAAGCGGAGAAATCCTGGGGATTGCCGGCCTGGTAGGCGCGAAGCGCACAGAGCTTCTGGAAACGCTTTTCGGAAGCAGGCAAAAGGGCGAGGGAAAAATTATTTTCAAAAATGAGGAGCTGAAAACTGAGAGTGAGTACGACACCATTTCCAAAGGCTTCGCAATGGTGACTGAGGAGCGCCGCTTTAACGGAATTTACGCGGATCTGAGCATCCGGTTTAATATGGTGATTTCCAATCTGAAAAAATATGTGCGGCACGGCCTGCTTTCCGAGAAAGCGATATCTGAGGATGTAGACAGCATGGTGGAGTCCCTGGCGATCAAGATGGATGACAGCAAGGCTCCCATCCGGAATCTGTCCGGCGGAAATCAGCAGAAGGTGGTTCTGGCCAGATGGCTTCTGAGGAACCCGGAGGTGCTTCTTCTGGATGAGCCCACAAGGGGAATCGATGTGGGAGCGAAATATGAGATCTATAAATTGATGGATCAGCTGGCGGCGCAGGGAAAAGGCATTATCATGGTCAGCTCAGAGATGCAGGAGCTGTTTGGCGTATGCGACAGGATACTGGTCATGAGCAATGGACGGCAGGCAGGGATATTTGATGCGAAGAATGCAACACAGGCTGATATTATGACGGCGGCGGCAAAATATGTCTGAATGCCGGGAAATGGAGAACAAATGGAAAAGACAAATCAAAAGATACAGGCGGATAAAATAAAAGAGTTTGTATTGAACCATGCGATTTATCTGGTGCTCATAGCGCTTCTGGTGATAATAGTCATTCTTGAGCCCAGGTTCCTCAGCTTACTGAACCTTCAGAATATACTGGCTCAGAGTTCTACAAAGATTCTGATCGCGCTTGGTGCGGGGATGATTCTGGTCGTACAGGGCGTAGATCTGTCAGCGGGCAGAGCGGTAGGCCTGGCGTGCGTGATCTCAGCTTCTCTGATGCAGTCGGTAGACTATGCGTACAGAATGTATCCCAATCTCCCGGATCTTCCTCTGATCGTTCCGTTTGCGGTAGCGATCGTAGTGCTTGGGATCGTAGGATTGGCGGTAGGCGCTGTGGTAGCGTATCTGCATGTGCCACCCTTTATCGCTACCCTGGGTGTGCAGCTGCTGTTATACGGAGCCACTTCCGTATACTATTCCTCACAGCCGTCCGGACCGCAGCCGTATGGCGGAATTAAGAGCAGTATCACCACGCTGTCCACCGGCGGCGTATATATAGGCGCTTTCCGTCTTCCGTATCTGGTGATCATAGCGGCTGCGGCAGCGGTAATTATGTGGGTAATCTGGAATAAAACACGCTTTGGAAAGTATATGTTCGCGGTAGGCGGAAATCCGGAGACAGCCAGAGTTTCCGGTATCAATGTAAAGACCACTCTTTTAAAGGTGTACTGTACGGCTTTTGTGCTGTACGCGATCGCTGCTGTGCTTGAGGTCGGCAGAATCGGTTCGGCGTCCAACGGAACGGGCGACGGATACGAAATGGATGCTGTCGCGGCGTGCGTAGTCGGAGGCGTTTCACTTGCGGGAGGCGTAGGCTCTGTCGGTGGTATCGTAGTCGGCGTTCTGATGTTTACGGTTATCAACTACGGAATGTCCTTTGTCGGTATTAACATGTACTGGCAGTATATCGTAAAGGGCGCGATCATACTTTTAGCCGTTGTACTGGATATGAGAAAATTTGCTACGAAGAAATAAAACAAGTGAGAGGATATGAATATGAGAAAATATACGGAGAGTACCCCCTTAAAAGAAAACTGCTCGAAGGATGATATACGGGCATATGTGGATCAGGTGATTTCTGAGCTGACGCTGGATGAGAAAATCGGAATTATGTCCGGGCAGATTACGGAGCAGAAGCTGCTGGATGATCTGTTTCTGATTGAGCATTATAATGTAGAGCCATATCCGACCATGGAGGTTGAGAGACTGGGACTGCCGAATGTCCGGTTCGTAGACGGGCCAAGAGGCGTCGTAGCGGGAAGCGCTACCTGTTTTCCGGTTTCCATCGCCCGCGGCGCATCATTTGACCCGGATCTGGAAGAGGAGATCGGAAAGTGCATCGGAGCTGAGGTACGCGCGGTAGGCGGAAATTATTTTGGCGGCGTCTGCGTGAACCTGCAGCGCAATCCCCGCTGGGGCCGCGCGCAGGAATCCTATGGCGAAGACCCGTACCATATGGGAGAAATGGGAGCCGCGCTGGTTCGAGGCGTACAGAGCCAGAATGTAATGGCGTGCGTTAAGCATTTTGCCCTGAACAGTATTGAAAACGCCAGATTCAAGGCGGATGTACAGGTCGATATGAGAACGCTGCAGGAGGTCTATCTGCCGCATTTCCGCCGCTGTATTGAGGAGGGGGCCGCTTCTGTAATGTGTGCGTACAATTCCGTGCTCGGAAAGCACGCGTCAGAGAGTAAGCTCCTGCTGAGGGATATTCTGCGCGACCAGTGGCATTTTGAAGGGTTTACCCTGTCTGATTTCCTGTGGGCGGTATATGACGCGGAAAAGGCGGTAAAAGGCGGAATGAATATAGAGATGCCGTGCTTCTGCCATTACATAAAGGAAATTCCGGAGGCGATCGAAGAGGGCAGGCTGCAAATGGAGGATATCGATGAGGCCGTAGGCTATATTCTCCGGACGACGCTGTATTATGAGACCAGAAAGGATCCGCAGGAATATGGAGAGGATGTGCTTGCATGCAGCCGCCACATTGAGGTGGCGAAGAGGGCGGCACAGGAGAGCATGGTCCTGCTGAAGAATGACGATCAGGTTCTGCCATTTGACAGGAAGACGACGAAAAAGATTGTCGTACTGGGCGAGCTGGGCGACACCGAGAATATCGGCGACCATGGTTCTTCTAAGGTGCATCCGTATTTTACCGTAACGCCGCTGAAAGGGATTATGAAAAAAATGCCGACCGCGCAGGTGCTTTATAACGATGGAAAAGATATTAAGCGCGCGCGTGAGCTGGCGGAGGACGCGGATGTTGTCGTGGTGGTTGCCGGATATATCCACAGCGACGAGGGAGAATTCCTGGCTGACAGGAGCGACATTGCGGAGATGGGCGGCGACCGTAAGACCATGCGCCTGCATAAGCGTGACGTCGATCTGATTAAGGGGATTAAGGGAGCCAATAAAAACACAGTTGTCTCCATTATCGGGTCAAGCGCGATCCTGATCGACGAGTGGCAGGCAGACGTGCCGGCAATCCTGTTTTCCTTCTACTCCGGAATGGAGGGCGGAAATGTGCTGGCGGACATTTTGTTTGGCGACACCTGTCCGGGAGGAAAGCTTCCGTATACGGTCGCTGCGTCGGAGGATGATTATCCGTTCTTTGATCCGGAATGTACGGAAATCACTTACGAGTATTATCACGGATATTTCAAGATGGAGAAGGAAAAGAAAAAGGTATCCTATCCGTTCGGATACGGCCTGTCCTACACATCCTTTGAAATCGGAAAACCGTCTTGCTCTGTCTGCAACGGTACTGCGAAATTCTCTGTCAGCGTTACCAATACGGGAGCCTGCAGGGGCGCGGAGGTCGTACAGCTGTATGTAGGCTGTGAAGGCAGCGCGGTGGATCGCCCGGTTAAGGTTTTGCGCGACTTTAAGAGAATTGAACTGGAGCCGTCAGAGACAAAAACGGTTGAGCTTTCCGTATCAAAGGAGCAGATGGCGTATTTTGACGAGGCGGAAAACGGCTGGAAATGCGAAGATATCGATTATGTAGCTTACGTGGGAAATTCCAGCGCAGATGAGAATATGCGGACATATAAATTTAAATTTTAAGTAACAGTTCAGAACAGCATATAGCTTTCGAAGAAAGCGGTCTGTGGCCTGCTGTTCTGAATAGTTAAAATTTCAAAAGAAAGGATTCGCGATGAGAATTGGAGCAGACTATTATCCGGAGCACTGGGAAAAAGAGAGATGGAAAACAGACTTTGAGCTGATGAACCAGGCGCATATCAAGGTCGTCCGCATCGGAGAGTTCACATGGAGCCTGTATGAGCCTGTAGAGGGGAAATTTGATTTTTCATGGATGGACGAAGCACTGGACGCTTTGCATGAATATGGCATTAAGGTCGTGCTGTGCACGCCCTCGGCAACGCCTCCAAAGTGGATGATCGACCGTTACCCTGACATTTTGCAGCGCGATATCTATGGGCGGGCAAAGCTTTCCGGAACGAGAAAGCACTATTGCTTTAACAGCAGTGTATATCGAAAGAAATGCCACATATTAAACACCAAAATCGCTGAGAGATATGGCCATCATCCAGCTGTAGAAGCCTGGCAGGTCGATAATGAGCTTGGCTGGTCGAATACGACAAGATGCTATTGTGACGAGTGCCAGGATAAATTCAGATTCTGGCTGAAGCAGAAATATAAGACGATCGACCGGTTAAATGAAAAGTACGGGACGGTTGTGTGGAGCCAGATTTACAACGGCTTTGATGAGGTAAATATTCCGAGAGCCGGCGCATGCTATGAAAGCTGCCATGATACGCAGGGACAGAATCCCGGTCTGCTGCTTGATTATTACCGTTTTTGCAGCGATTCGGTCGTAGACTTTACAAAGGAAACCTGTGAGGATATCCGGGCCTACAGCAGCTATCCGATCTCTACCAATATGCTGGATGCGGCGGTGAATTCCGGAACCGGTATTAACTATTTCGACCTGTCGGAAAAGCTGGATTTTGCGACCTGGGACAACTACATTGAGTTTCAGTGGGGAGTTGCGGAGGACGCTACTGTATCCAGGGATCACGCTTTGATCCGCAGCTATAAAAAGAAACCGTTCTGGGTTATGGAGCAGCAGGCCGGCGCGTGCGGCTGGAGCAAGATGGGGCCGACCCCGACGCCGGGCAAGCTGAGGCTGTGGACCTACTCGGCTGTGGCAAATGGCGCGGATACGGTCGTGTACTTCCGGTGGAGGACCGCTCTGTTCGGTCTGGAGCAATACTGGCATGGGATCCTGAACCATGACGGCAAACCGGGACGCCGCTATGAAGAGATTTCACAGATCGGCAGGGAGATGGAGCTCCTGAACCAGACGGTTGGAACCCTGATGCCCAAAGCGCGGGTAGCGATCATAAAATCATTTGACAGTGAGTGGAGCCACTCCATACACCGCCATGTAGAGAATTTTCAGTATGACAACTATGAACTGAGCTTCTACCGCGCATTTTACCGGCTGGGAATCGCGGTGGACTTTATCTCCGAGAAGGAAGACATGAGCGGATATGACCTAGTGTTCGCTCCGGCGCTGATCATGGCGGATACGGAAACGGTGGAATCCCTTTCTGCCTACGTGAAAAACGGCGGAAGCCTGCTGCTGACCTTCCGCAGCGGAATCAAGGATGAGTTTAACGCGATGCTTCCTGAGACAGTACCCGGCGTATTTGCGGAGCTGGCGGGGATTCAGGTAAATGACTATGATCCCCAGATGGAAAAGCAGACGACGTCATCCGGCGTTTTTGGCGAAGCAAAATCGACCCTCTGGTGCGATATCATAGAGGAAACGACTGCAAGACCGCTGGGCGTCTACACGAGCGACTTTTACGCGGGAAAATCCTGCATGACAGTAAATGAGTACGGCAATGGCGAGGTTTACTATCTGGGCTGCGACCTGGATGATGACGCTATGCTCCGTCTGGCGGAATAGCTTGGAGATCAGGTTGGCCTGGAGCTGCCGCTTTATGAACAAAAGGGCGTTGAG
>JAJQIE010000351.1:0-1501 GCA_021199395.1 Lachnospiraceae bacterium
GTATTGTCGGGAGTTATATGCCCCGATCCGCTTTCACGAATCACGGACGCTGTCTGCGCACAGCCCACGAGACGGGCTCAGACGCGCGGCTTACCATTTCCCTCCCACTGTCGCGGCAGATTGCTGCCGCATTTTGCCATTACATTTTTCGAATTTCTGCAAAACTGATCTCGACCGGCGTCTCCCGGCCAAATAGCTCGACATTGATTGTAACGCTCTGCTTCGCCTGATTCATCGACTGGATCACTCCAACCGTATCCTTCCAGACTCCGCCGATGACGGTCACCGTATCTCCCTCCTCAAAATCCACCGCAATGTTGTTTGCCTGGATTCCAAGGTTGAACATCTCAGCATCCGTCAGTGGAACCGGCTTTGACCCCGGGCCGACAAAGCCCGTCACGCCTCTCGTATTTCTTACGACATACCAGGTATCATCATTCATCACCATATTCAGAAGCACATAACCCGGAAACATCTTCTTCTGCACGGTTCTCTGGACGCCGTTTTTCAACTCCACAACATCCTGAAGCGGTACGCGCACCTCCAGAATCTGTTCCTCCAGATGGCGGTTCTCAATCGTCTTCTCAATGTTGGCTTTTACTTTATTTTCATACCCGGAATAAGTATGAACTACATACCAGTTCGCCTCTGCCATACAATCACCCTTTGCCCTTACTTCACTTAGAAACTAATGTTCACCAGAATGTCTACGCCATACTGGAAAATAAAATCCAGCATTGCTATAATCATTCCAAGTACGATAGAAACGGCAATAACGGCGCCGGTCTGCTTCGCCAGCGTGGTTCGATCCGGCCAGATCACCTTTTTAAACTCAGCTTTCAGACCGTCAAACCAGTTCTTAATCCTTGAACTTTTTTCAGTTTTTCCCTCTGCTTTTGCCATGGTTTCACTTCCTTTGCGCAATTCTATCGATTATTTCGTTTCCTTATGCAGCGTGTGCGACCGGCAGAAACGACAGTATTTCTTCGTCTCCATACGGTCCGGATGGGTCTTTTTATCCTTTGTCATGTTGTAATTACGCTGTTTACACTCCGTACATGCCAATGTGATACGTACACGCACAACTTCCACCTCTCTTCCATATAGTATTGGGAAACGGCGCATGACCCTTCCCCATATGCGCATGGGCTCGTCCGGACAGGTGCTCCCCAGGCTGCCATACACATCATCCATACATTTTAGGCATAAAAAAAAAGCCTTCTTCCATACGCTCGTTCAGTGTAGCACATACAGTATATGAAGTCAAGCTTTTTCTTTGAATCCACATTTGAATTTTATCGTTTTCTGTCCATTCTATTTTTTATCCAGATTTTTATCGAGATAGTGAATGGTAAAGGAAGGTTTCCCCTCCTGAGCTGTCTCCATCAGAATATAGCTCGGCCTGTGTCCTTCCTGACGGGGAAAGGACAGGCTTCCCGGATTTAATATCGTAAGCTCCGGATCGCTCTCGTCAATGAAGGGACGATGAGTATGTCCGAAC
>JAJQIE010000351.1:1511-5950 GCA_021199395.1 Lachnospiraceae bacterium
TGTCCGAACATCGCGACGCTGCAGCCGTTTGTTCTCGCTTCCTCCGCCAGATCCCGCACCCCGACCGACACATAATAATAATGTCCATGTGTCATAAAAATCCTGCAGCCTCCGAGCTCCTCAATCCGCGCAGGCGGGAATTTTGTAAAATAATCGCAGTTTCCCGATACCATATAGACCGGACAGTTCGCCACACCGCGCATGTATTCCTCCGTAGTCTCAGAATCTCCCAGATGAATCATGACGTCCGGCTGTCCGATTTCTTCCAGCACCCGTTTCAGATTGGAATCATATCCGTGCGTATCGCTTACTACAAGTATCCTCATATCCTCTCTCCTCTTACCCAAACGTAATCCGTCCCTTTTTCCGTCGTTTTCTCCATCCCCACCCAGACAGTGGTGCAGTCTTTGCGGCCTTTATATGATATATTCTCTCTTCAGGATTTCTCTCATACTTCTCAAAGCCTTTCCCCGATGGCTTAATTCATTTTTCTGTTCCGGCGTCAGCTCCGCGGATGAGCAGCCATATTCCGGCAGATAAAAAATCGGGTCATATCCAAAGCCATTTCCCCCGCGGCTTTCATATCCTATCATCCCCTCCATATTCTCCCGGCTGGTAAAGATACGTCCATCCGGCAGGGCGCAGGCAATCGCGCAGACAAACCGCGCCGTCCGCTTTTCTTCCGGAACGCCGGCAAGCTTTTCCAGAATAGCGGCATTTTTTATCTCATAGGAAGTATCCTCTCCCATAAAACGCGCAGAATAGACGCCCGGCGCGCGATCTAGGAAGTCGATCTCCAGCCCGGAATCATCCGCCATCACAATTTCTCCGGTCATCTGCATGATCGTCTTCGCCTTGATGATTGCATTTTCCTCAAATGTTGCGCCGTCTTCCACAATATCAGTATGTATTCCAGCTTCTTTCATGGAAACGATCTCTGCGCCGCAGCCTTCCATAATCATATGGATTTCCCTCATTTTTCCTTCATTTCCCGTGGCAAAAATAATTCTTTTATTCATAAATTCCCCCTCTGTCCGTCCCCTGGCACCTAAGCCCTTCATTGAGCTCTGGTGTAAACCTTCAGACAGACATTTGTCTCAAACCTTTCCTGCGTATTCTCCCACAGTGTGCCATACTTGCTGAGGTAGCTTTCCTTCCCTTCAATTGACACATTCTGCGTAAAATCATCAGAGCGATATTCTACCGCGACCGGATTTGTCTCATCCGGCGCATTTATTTTTATCACAACCGCAAACCGTTCTCCAGAAGCAAGATCCTGCGCCTCCTCCAGATCCACAGTATAATAACCCATGTCCGAAAAGCCGGCCTCCTGCAGATATACCATATCTTCAAAGGATTCCGTTCCCGTAAAGTCATGTACAAGATATATTTCGCAGGTCGTATTCTCGCTGGTCGCATAAAATCCAACTGCGGCAATTTGTTCTTCCCTTTCCGCAGTGTAAACATTTGCAAACCAGCATTCACCCGAATCATAGCCCTGCTGCCCCTGCCAGCCGCAGTCGTCGTGCTGGTACAGATAATCATAGTTATCGGTATCCTCTATCCGGGTATACGCGACTCCCACCCCGGCAATATTCGGATCTGCATAGGACACATAGAAGATCCCATCCTCTCCAAAATCATCCCCCCATGTATTCAGACAGATAAAAGCTCCGTCCCGGCCCGGATTTTCTGCAAACGCTTCCGCCGGATATGCATCATCCCATCCAAGGATCAGCACATCGTGATTCGCGGTCGTCTCGTCCGGATAATAATAAGAAAAAGTCTGCGTATTATAATACCCGGCGTCCTCCGCGGCAGTGCTCCGATCCATATACAGAGACGTCTGCACAGAGCCATAAGTATACACAGTTTTTTTTATTTTTTCAATAGAAGAATCCAGCAGAACGCGAACCTCCTGCACATGCACGGCAGGCGAAAGCCCTTCCGGAGAATACGCATCCCCGTAGGGGTCCTCCTCCTCCGTCACCGGCCCCTGCCAGCCGCACAGATAAGCCATCAGCATCAGGTAGTCCCCCCCGTCATTGACATCCGCGGTAAAGGAATTCTGATGGGTCATATGATCCGCCGAAAAAACAATCTGCTGTGCGGGCAAAAGAGCCGCTTCCAGTGCAGAGGACGCCGTGATCGCCCAGCAGGTGCCATAGGAGCCCTGATCCTTAACTGTCGGCTTTTTCCCGACATCCCCCGCATACCAGAAATCAGGAAGCTCAAACGCTTCTGTCTGCTGTATTTCCGCAGCCTGTACGTCAATACTCCTCCACACATCCGTTCCGCCCACGCTCCACGATATCAGGCAGACAAGGGCAAGCGCCGACGCTATTATTCTTTTCTTCAAATCAACTCACCGTATTCCTTTTCGGCGGCCTTGGCCCCGGAAACTGGTAAAAATAGGTCTTTATCATGCCATTATAGATCTTTCGGTTCTTTGCTGCCTGTTTTCCGATGTATTTCTCCGCATCTTCATAAGAGGTAATCACATACTCTGACCAGGAATCCAGTCTTGAAAAAGCTTTCCCTATCTCCTGATAGAGCGCCGAAAGCGCCGCTTTCTCCTCCATACGTTCGCCATACGGCGGATTCGTGATCACAAAGCCATATTTCTTGGGATGATTCAGCTCGCTGACCGGGCGCTGCTGAAAATGAATCAGGTGCTCCACGCCTGCCCTTCTTGCATTTTCTCTCGCAGCCCGAACAACGTCGCCGTCAATATCATATCCCTGAATATCTGTCCTGACAGAAGAATCTATCCCATCCTGCGCTTCCTCCACAGCATCGTACCATTTTCTCCGTGCGATCAGGTTTTCCCAGTTTTCAGCCAGAAATGACCGGTTCATTCCCGGCGCGATGTTCGCAGCCATCATTGCCGCCTCAATTGGAAATGTCCCGCTTCCGCAAAAAGGATCGACCAGAATACGATCTCCCTTCCACGGGGTCAGCAGGATCAGAGCGGAGGCAAGCGTCTCAGAAATCGGAGCCCTCGCAGTAAGCTTCCGATAACCTCTCTTATGCAGAGACTCTCCTGTCGTATCCAGCGCCAGTATCGCCTCATCCTTCATAAAGAAAACCCGGATCGGATAGCTGGCGCCGTCCTCACGGAACCAGTTGATCCCGTATACGCCTTTCATTCTCTCTACAATGGACTTTTTCACAATCGCCTGAATATCAGATGGACTAAACAGCTTACTTTTTACAGTCGTCGCTTTTGTCACCCAGAATTTTGCGTCAATGGGAAGATACTGTTCCCATTGCATCGCTTTTACACCCTCAAACAGCTCATCATAGGTTTCCGCATGCACGCTTCCAACCTTCAAAAGCACGCGCTCCGCCGAGCGCAAAAAAACATTCGCTATCGCAATAGCCTCAGCGTCTCCCAAAAAGGTAACGCGCCCATCCTCCACGCTGCTGATCTCATACCCCAGATCCAGAATTTCTCTTTTCAGCACCGCTTCCAGTCCAAAATGGCAGGGTGCCATCAGCTCCATCAAATTGTTCATATGTTTTTCCTTTACTATTCTCCCGCTTATACTCATATTAATGCCCGCCGCGTTCTCTGTCAATAGTTTTACCGGCCATATCCTCCGCCCTGATTTTTACAATATTATCACCGCGGTAAGCCCGGAGCCCTCCAACCACCGTTTTCGTTCTCCAGCCCTTTCTTTCAAGCTCACGTGCCACAGACATACTCCGGGCGCCCCGGTCGCAATACAGGATCAATATATCCTTTTTATGACCGTTCAGCTGTGTGTCAGGCTTCCCTTCAGGCGCGCTGAGCGCGCCGCGGATATGACCTCTCAGATATTCCTCATAAGATCTCAGGTCTATGATCCGATATCCGCGCCGTTCCACATACTGGTCAAGCATTTTCGCCGGAATAGCTTCCATATTTATCACCCCTATATTATGTCATTTCTATATTGAACGTCAAACTGTTTTTTCGTTCCATATAAGATATGACAAACCGCAAAGAAAAGAGATGATGTATACCCGCCGCAGCAATTCATTCGCTGCCGCTTTCCGCCACGGCTATACGCACAGAAAGAGACGGGAAAGCTCCCGCCTCTCTTTGCATTTCACTCACAGGGCTGTGATTTACAGTTCAATCATCAGAATCTTTCATCACAGTCCTTCTCATAACTGGACTCATTCTCATAGCTTTCTTTCTCCGAAGAACCGTTGGAACCGCTGTTCTTATAAGAATTCCTGGACTTGTTCTGCTGCTGGTTCTGCTGGTTCGTGTTCTTTGAGCTGTTCTGCTGTCTTTCCGTATTTGACGTAGTGTTTTCCGTCGTGTTCTTAGACATTGTTAATACCTCCTGGTCTTATTTTGTATTACGCTTGTAGTATTCCAATAAAATTATAAAACTCAAACTTCCCATATCAAAAATGGGAGCGTTCCTTGAAAACTCAATACTTTA
>JAJQIE010000193.1 GCA_021199395.1 Lachnospiraceae bacterium
CCGTACGTTCGGTGCTGTGAGAGGACGGCGGTTAATCACCGCCTCCTACTCGATCGGACGGACAGGGGCAGGCAGGGAAGCTTTAACCCATAACAGCTGTCACCTCATAATGCGTCCTGCCCTCCTCAAACGGTACGATACAGCCCTCTGTCTCCTGACCATTTACGATCAGCCTTGCGATACCCTTTTGTACGTTATCCGGGTTCTTTACGTGGATGTCATAGAGCGCGCCGCGGAAGCTTCTGCTGACTGTGAAATCACCGAACCCCTCCGGTACGCACGGGTCAATGCGAAGACCGTCAAACTGCGGCTGAATGCCGAGGATTGCCTGCGACACATCCACAAACGTCCATGCGGCCGTGCCGGTCAGCCAGCTGTTCTTTGCCTCGCCGAATCTGGCGGCATCAGCGCCGGCTACCATCTGCGAGTACACATATGGCTCTGTGCGGTGGATTTCGCTGATATCCTCGATGTAGGCAGGACAGGTCCTGCGGTAAATCTCAAATGCGCGGTTGCCCCGCCCCAGGGCAGCTTCCGCGATCGATACCCACGGATTGTTATGACAGAAGATACCGGCATTTTCCTTGTATCCGGGCGGATAGGACGACACCTCGCCAAGATTGAGACAGTATTTTGTATAAGCCGGCTGCAGCAGCATGATCCCGTATTTCGTATCCAGCTTTTCCCTGACGGAATCCAGAGCTTTTATGGCAAGGCCCTCTTCAATGCCAATACCGGCCATCACACAGAAGCCCTGCGGCTCGATATAGATCTGACCCTCCTCACATTCTCTGGAACCGACCTTCTGAGACTGTGCGTCGTATGCGCGGAGGAACCATTCGCCGTCCCAGCCCGCGTCAAGCACAGCGGCATACATCGCGTCGATCTCCTGCCTGGCCGATTCCGCCAGATGATCCCTTCCGGTGATACGGCATAATTCCTCATATTCGCGGCCATATTTTACAAACATTCCGGCAATGAATACGGATTCCGCGACCGATCCTTCGGAGGGACCGGTCGTCTGGAAGGACTCGCCCGGCGTGTCAGAAAAACAGTTCAGGTTCAGACAGTCATTCCAGTCGGCGCGGCCGATCAGAGGGAGCGAATGGGGACCCTTGCGCTCCGCGATGTAATTAAACGAGCGGGTCAGGTGCTCAAAGAGAGGTACGGCGGTCGCCTCATCATTGTCAAATGGAACCATCTCATCGAGGATCGAAAAATCGCCGGTCTCTTTGATGTAGGCGGAGGTACCCGCGATCAGCCACAGCGGATCATCGTTGAAGCCGCTGCCGATATCCATATTGCCTTTTTTCGTCAGAGGCTGATACTGATGGTAAGCACTTCCGTCCGAAAACTGTGTAGAAGCGATATCTATAATGCGTTCTCTCGCGCGCTCCGGAATCAGATGCACAAAACCGAGCAGATCCTGGCAGGAATCACGAAATCCCATGCCGCGGCCCGTACCGGATTCATAATAGGAAGCGGAACGGGACATATTAAACGTAACCATACACTGATACTGGTTCCAGACATTTACCATGCGGTTCAGCTTTTCATCCATGGAGACTACATGATATTTAGAGAGAAGCTGCTCCCAATAGGTATTTAACGCCAGAAATGACGCGTCAACCTGCTCCTTTGTGCAAAAACGCGCCAGCAGCTTTTTTGCCGGCTCTTTATTGATGACGCCGGGCGCCTCCCATTTCTGCTCATTCGGAAGCTCCGCATAGCCGAGCACAAAGATATAATTCTTTTCCTCGCCCGGTGCAAGCGTTACGTCAATCTGGTGCGCGGCGACGGGGTACCATCCGCTGGCTATGGAGCCTTCACATTTACCGTTTTCTACGGCAACCGGATCGGATGCGCTGCGGTACGCGCCGATGAAGCTGTCACGGCTGGTGTCAAACGAATCGATCGGTACATTTACGGCGGAATAGGCATAGTGATTGCGGCGTTCGCGGTATTCTGTCTTGTGATAAATCACAGAATCAGCTACCTCCACTTCGCCAATGCTCAGGTTGCGCTGGTAGTTGGTCATATCATCTACCGCGTTCCAGAGACAGAATTCCGTATAAGAAAAAAGCTTCAGGTATTTTGTCTCTGCTGAGGTATTTTTCAGTGTAAGAGAATTGATCTCACAGGACGCATCCATTGGAACAAATGCGAGCAGATTCGCACAGACATTGTTTTTGGATGAAAGAAAACGGCTGTAACCGATCCCATGCCGACATTCGTACGAGTCAAGCTCTGTCTGGGTCGGCTTCCATCCGGGATTCCAGACGGTATCCCCATCCTTGATGTAATAGTATTTGCCGTTTGTATCATATGGAACATCATTGTAGCGGTAGCGGGTGATACGAAGCAGCTTTGCATCCTTGTAGAAGCTGTATCCGCCGCAGGTGTTGGACACCAGTGAAAAGAAATCGCTGCATCCCAGATAATTGATCCATGGCAGCGGAGTCCTTGGCGTTGTGATGACATATTCCCGGCTGGCATCATCAAAATAACCGAATTTCATAATCTTTCTCTCCTTTGCTGATCATTGAAAACGTTTAAGCAAATCTCCAATAATGGCTCAAATCATGGATAAAACCAGAATTAATAGAAAACGGCTAACGTCGTTTTCTATTACTATAGCCTATATCTTTTTGAAAAGCAACCATTATTTTGTCGGACAGCGCATCTGTCACAGGAGCGAAACTGACAAAAACGAGGGAGAAAAATCGGATATTTTTAGTAAAAAAGAGGAAATCGAAAGAGAGATGCTGAGAAATACAGGAATAGAACGAAAACGTTTAAGAATCGAAACATTTTGCTGCTCACAGGAATTCGATGTACACGACAGCATATGGAAGGGCGCTTTACAGCTCTGTGGTTAATAAAAAGGAAACGACAAATGTTGTTTCCTGTAAATGCGGCAAAGAGACGTTCCGATTCAATCGGGACGTCTCTTTGCATGGAGGTTTTATCCGAACAGCTTAATTCAGAAAGATTATCCGAGCAGCGCCGCATCGTTCGCGAACTGCTCGCCGCTGACCTTTTCGAACTGATCGAGAAGATTTTTGACCGTCAGCTTTTTCTTTTCTTCTCCGCGGATATCGAGGATGATCCTCCCCTCATTCATCATAATCAGGCGGTTCCCATGGAGGATCGCGTCTTTCATATTGTGGGTAATCATCAGGGTGGTCAGGTGGTCGCGGTTTACGATCAGCTCCGTGATTTCCAGCACCTTCGCGGCTGTCTTTGGATCCAGCGCGGCGGTGTGTTCGTCGAGAAGGAGCAGCTTTGGCTTCTGGAGCGTTGCCATCAGGAGAGTGAGCGCCTGGCGCTGTCCGCCGGAGAGCAGGCCGACCTTTGCGGTCATGCGGGTTTCCAGCCCAAGCCCAAGCATCGCGAGAAGCTCCCTGTATTCATCGCGTTCCTGTCTGGTAATGCCCGGACGAAGCATACGACGTTTGCCACGCCGTTCGGCGAGCGCCAGATTTTCCTGAATCTCCATGGTAGCGGCTGTTCCATTCATGGGATCCTGAAATACACGTCCCAGATAGGTGGCGCGCTTGTGCTCCGGAAGCTTTGTCACATTAACGCCGTCAATCAGAATCTGGCCTTCATCTACCATCCAGGTACCGGCCACGGCATTCAGGAGCGTGGATTTACCGGCTCCATTGCCGCCGATTACGGTGACGAAGTCCCCGTCGTCAAGACTCAGAGAGACATTGTTCAGCGCTGTTTTTTCATTGATGGTACCGGGGTTAAAGGTTTTGGAAATATTTTGAATGTCAAGCATTTTTGCTGCCTCCCTTCTCCGCACCCGCAGCCAGATTTTTCCGGACCGGTTTTGTAAAATATCTGCTCTTCCAGTAGGGAACAGCGAGGAAGATTGCAACCAGAGACGCGGAAAGCAGCTTCAGCAGGTCTGTGTCAATGCCGAGCCAGATGACTACCTGAAGCACCAGATAATATATAATCGCGCCAAGCGATACGGCAAGCAGCTGCAGAGCAAAGTTACGGAAAATTTTTCCGAAGATCGCTTCGCCGATAATGACCGCAGCCAGGCCGATGACGATGGCGCCGCGTCCCATATTGACGTCCGCAAAGCCCTGATACTGGGAGAGCAGAGCGCTGGAGAGCGCAACCAGGCCGTTGGAGAGCATCAGGCCGATTACCTTATTGAGGTTGGTATTGATTCCCTGGGCGCGGGACATGCTTGGATTGCAGCCGGTCGCGCGCAGAGAAGCGCCGAGCTCTGTACCGAAAAACCAGTATAAAACGGCGATCAGCAGGGCTGTGATCACGATCACGATAAAAATCGTATTCTGCCAGAGGGGGACGCCCTTGATATAGCGCAGCGACACCAGAAGGTCATAGTTGTTTACATTGACAGCCTGGTTTGATTTTCCCATAATCTTCAGGTTGACCGAATACAGGGAAAGCTGTGTCAGGATGCCGGCGAGAATCGCCGGAAGACCCATAAAGGTATGCAGGATACCGGTGACAAGACCGGCAAGCATACCCGCGCCGGTCGCGGCAAGCATCGCTACCCAGATATTCTGGCCGCTCATCAGCATCATAATACATACCGCACCGCCGGTAGCCATGGTACCGTCTACGGTCAGATCCGCAATGTCCAGAATACGGTAGGTGATGTATACGCCGATTGCCATGATACCCCACACCAGTCCCTGCGCGCAGGCTCCCGGCAATGCGTTAATCAGAGTTGTGATATTCATTTGTGAAGTCATCTTCCTTTCACATGCGGCCAATCCGCCAGGAACTGAACGCAGCTGTCTCTCTAAAACAGCGAGAGAGGAGAGCCCTTTCTCGCTGTTTCAGGATGTATTCAGACAGGACAGAGAGGATCGAGAATCCGTATCTCACGCGCCCTGTGCCCTGTCTGTCAGGTTTCTATGTGTGTCGCACGAATGTCGGCAGCTGTTACTCTGTAGCAGCTTCGGTTTCCGCCTCTGTCTCAGCTTCCGCGTCTGCGCCGATCGCTACATAATCATCCGGGATCTCAACGCCAAGCGTCTCAGCGATATCAGCATTGTACTCTTTGGTAACCTCCGGCGCGTACTCAATAGCCATTTCAGAAATATCAGCGCCCTCGGTCAGGATCTGTACCGCCATTTCACCGGAAATGTATCCGATGTCATAGTAGCTGATGGAAAGAGTAGCGACGCCGCAGCCCTCGCAGATACCTTCCTCGCCTGCGATAACCGGTACGCCAGCGTCCAGGCATACGTTGTTGATCAGCTCGGTATTGGATGCTGCGGTGTTGTCGGTCGGGATATAGATCACATCGCTCTCTGCAGCAGCGGTCTGAGCTACTGCCTGAATATCATTTGAATCGGAGAATGAATAATATTCAACGGCATATCCATAATCCTCCAGATATACGGAAATGGTGTCTGCCTGATACTGAGAGTTTGCCTCAGCGGAGCAGTACAGGATGCCTACATTCTCCGCATCCGGGAACAGCTCGTTCAGCATGGCCGCCTGCTCGTCAAGCGGAGCCAGGTCAGAGGTACCGGAGATGTTGCCGCCAACCGTACCGGTAAACTCAATGTCAAGCGCTGAACCGTAATCCGTGATAGAGGTACCCAGAATCGGGATCTCATCGGTAGCGGCATGACAAGCCTGCAGTGCAGAGGTAGCGTTCGCCAGGATCAGGTCTACCTCGTTCGTCACGAACTGGTTCGCAATAGTAGCGCAGGTATTGGGATCGCCCTGTGCGTTCTGCTCGTCAAAGGTAACCGCGTCGCCGAGCGCCTCGGTCAGAGCGTCCTTGAAGCCCTGTGTAGCAGCGTCCAGAGCGTCATGCTCTACAAGCTGGAGAATGCCGACCGAATAAGTCTCGGACTCTTCAGCGCTCACATTGATACCGACAAAGCTGGCAATCATGGATGCGGAAAGAACGGTAGCTAAAATCTGTTTCTTCATTAT
>JAJQIE010000121.1 GCA_021199395.1 Lachnospiraceae bacterium
TGACTACTGCAAGGAAATGATTGAGAAGGCGAAAAAGCTTGGCAAGAAGCTGCTTCTTCCGATCTATACGGTTGTGACAGGCGAATTCCCGAACCCGATCGACGCAGAGATCGCTACCGCGGTGTACGATTCCACAGCGATCCCGGCGGACAAGATGGGGATGGATATCGGACCTAAGACACAGGAGCTTTATGCGGAAGCAGTTAAGACTGCAAAGACTGTTGTATGGAACGGACCAATGGGTGTATTTGAAAACCCGATCCTTGCAAAAGGTACAATTGCGGTTGCAAAGGCACTGGCTGAGACGGACGCGACGACCATCATCGGCGGCGGTGATTCTGCGGCGGCGGTAAACCAGCTTGGATTTGGCGACAAGATGTCCCACATCTCCACTGGCGGCGGCGCATCCCTTGAATTCCTTGAGGGTAAGGATCTTCCGGGCGTAGTCGCAGCGGACGACAAGCAATGAGCCGTGCCGCAGCTGGAAAATGCAGACGGAGGGAGCCTGCTCACTCAAGTCTGCATGAGTCAGCAGCGATAGGGCGAATGCTCCGCCCAAGATGAAGCGACGCAGGAGCGGAATCGAGGGACACGGCTCATTGCTTCGCGGGAATAGAAGAGCCGTGCCGCATGTCAAAAGAATACAGGAAATAGAAGAGGAGAGAAATCATCATGGCAAGAAAAAAAATTATTGCTGGCAACTGGAAAATGAACATGACTCCGAGTGAGGCGGTAAAGCTTGTCGAGACGCTGAAGCCACTCGTGGTAAATGATGAGGTGGATGTTGTATTCTGTGTTCCGGCGATTGATATTATTCCGGTAGCAGAGGCTGTAAAGGGTTCCAACTTTCAGGTTGGAGCTGAGAATATGTATTTTGAGGAGAAAGGCGCTTACACGGGCGAAATCTCACCAAACATGCTTACGGACGCGGGTGTAAAATACGTCGTGCTCGGACATTCTGAGAGAAGAGAGTATTTCGCAGAGACCAGCGAGACGGTAAACAAAAAGATGCTCAAGGCGTTTGAGCATGGCCTTACACCGATCATGTGCTGCGGCGAGTCCCTGGAGCAGAGAGAGCAGGGGATTACGATGGACTGGATCCGTCAGCAGGTGAAGGTAGGCTTCCTGAATGTGACCGCAGATCAGGCAAAGACCGCTGTCATCGCATACGAGCCAATCTGGGCAATCGGAACCGGCAAGACCGCTACGACTGAGCAGGCGCAGGAGGTTTGCGCGGAGATCCGCAAGTGCATCGCTGAAATTTATGATGACGCGACTGCGGCAGAGATCCGTATCCAGTACGGCGGCTCAGTGAACGCGAAGACTGCACCGGATCTGTTTGCGCAGGCGGACATTGACGGAGGACTTGTTGGCGGAGCGTCTCTCAAGGAAGAGTTTGGCAAGATTGTAAATTATAAATAAGCCGGCAGAAATGTCAGAAAAGCGGAAGACAGAAAAAGAGCGGGATTTTTTCACCGCTCTTTTTCCATTACTTTGCAAACGGCGACAGCTCCAGCCGGATGAAGTAGCCCTGGTCATGCTGACATACCGGGCAGGTAACAGGCGCCTGGATACCAGTATGGATATAACCGCAGTTCAGACAGATCCAGCCGGTCTGTACATCGGATACAAATAATCTGTTTTCCTCCATAAGCTGGGCGAATTGTCCAAACCGGTCGCCATGATATTTTTCGATCCGGGCGATCATGTGGAAAGAACTGGCTACAGTCAGGAAGCCCTCCTCCTTTGCCACATTCCCAAAGCTGATGTATACAGATTCGGCTTCCTCATATTCATTGTGTTGTGCTCTGCGGAGCAGATCACGGATACTGTCACTGATATCGACAGGATATCCGCCGTCTACATGGATCGTAGAGCCGGAAAGCTGCTGCAGATGCTTATAAAAGATTTCTGCGTGCTCCCGCTCCTGATTAGCGGTGTAGGTAAAGACAGCTTCGATTACATGCAGATTCGCCGCTTTTGCCTGTGATGCGGCAAAAGTATAACGGTTTCGAGCCTGGCTTTCACCGGCGAAAGCGCGCATCAGATTCTCTTTTGTTACGCTGTTTTTAAAATCAACTGCCATATTTTCCTCCTGAAAAATGTGTTTTGTAATGGTTCAGCACTTTCACAGCATCATCTACCGTAGATGATATTGCCCCCAACATCATATGATTCAGCGACAAATGGGTATGATACTAAGTATTGCCGTTTTCCGGTAAAATATGTATATACAAGGAATTTTTGGCCTCCGTAAAATTTATTTTTCTTTAAGAAAAGAGTGTTTACATATCAATGCAAATATGCTAAACTCATATATAGTTTATGTGCTATTGTTTCGCGGAAAGTCTGGTGCAGAAGAGAACAGACTTTATTAAAAGCTGCACATAATGTCCGGTATCGCCGGTGATAATGGGGATGAGAGTGTAAGCAGGGAGGGGCATTGGATTATGTTGGATAACATAAGAGAATGGATATCGGATAATCTCCGATATATTTTGTTGGGGCTGGCTATTATTCTTCTTATTATAATTGCTTTTTTCGCGGTCAGGCTCGTGACTCATATTGGGACTTCCGGCCAGAATAATAACAGCACAGTATTAGAGACAGAATCTCAGACGGAGGCGGATACGACAGATTCCGATTCTGTGGAGGCGCTGGTAAAGGATCAGGCGGATGTTTTGAGCATTGCCACCTCGTACTGGACGGCTATTGGCGATCAGGACTTTGATACGCTGGAAGCTTTGTGTGGCAAGACGTTTGATGACGATGCGCGGGCAACGGTAGAATCCATGGATGTTGCCGTGGAGTCCTACAATGATATTATGACCTATTCAAAGAGTGGCCTTACAGACGGCTCTTATGTGGCATATGTATATATGGAGCTGAAGCTGACCGGTATTGAGACAGAAGCGCCGACACTTCGCCAGCTGTATGTACAGCCGGACTCGGACGGAAATCTTCTTGTGGTACAGTCAGAGGACTATACCTCAGAGATTTCAGCTTATGTACAGGAGCGTCAGACAGATTCCGATGTGCAGGCTCTGATTCAGGACGTCAGCAATACGCTTACAGAGAGGTGTGAAGCGGATGAGGATCTGCAAAAGTATATTGATTCCAGAAGCAGCAGTTCCGGCACGTCAGACTCAGACTCAGAATCAGATTCCGATGAGGATGAGACATCCTCTGATGAAAGATCTTCATCCCTTGGGGCGATGCAGGTGAGTACAGGTGTGAATGTCCGCAGCGAGGCGTCTACAGAGGGTACTATTCTTGGAACGCTTGTAGCCGGTTCAGAAGTGGAGGTGCTGGAGAATCTGGACAGCGGCTGGTCGAGGATTACGTATATTGATTCTGATGGAAATACAGTCGAAGGCTATATGATGACAGAATACCTGACAGCGACGTACTGACAGGGTATCGGACTGGGAGAGACGATTCTGAAGATATTCTGAATGAGTTAAAGTGGAGAGCAGTGGATATTCCATTGCTCTCGTTTTTATGCGCAGAGCCGGGCAAGGAGTTTTGCGGCTAAAGCCGCACCCGGCTCGCGCAGACGGATAGGGGAGAAAAACGTTTCCCTATCCGATTGTTCACAGAGCCGGGCAGGGAGTTTTGCGGCTAAAGCCGCACCCGGCTCGCGCAGACGGATAGGGGAGAAAAACGTTTCCCTATCCGATTGTTCACAGAGCCGGGCAGGGAATCTTTTCTTGTTTCTATGGAATGAATGTGATAAGATAGGAAAATCAAATCGGCAAAATGGGGGAGAGGATGCAGGGAATATTGAAGAAAAACGGTGCAGACAGGACGGTACGCCTGAATAAATACATAAGTGATGCGGGATACTGTTCCAGACGTGAAGCGGATCGGCTGATAGAAGCAGGGAGGGTGTCAGTAAATGGACAGATCGCTACAATGGGACAGAAGCTTCTGTCCGGGCAGCGGGTAAGTATTGATGGACAGCCTCTGGCTCAGGAGAAGGAGCTGGTTCTGCTTGCGGTAAATAAGCCTGCCGGGATAGTCTGTACCACGGATAAACGCTGGGGGGAGACGACGATTTATGATCTTCTGAATTATCCGAAACGTATTTTTTCCATTGGGAGGCTGGATAAAGAATCCGAAGGGCTTCTTTTGATGACCAATTATGGGGATATATCGAATGAAATCCTGCGAGCCGGGAATTATCATGAGAAGGAGTATTTAGTGACCGTCAACCGTGAGGTTACGCCTGCTTTTTTGAAGAAAATGTCGCAGGGAATATTTCTGGAAGAACTGAATGTGACTACACGTCCCTGTAAGGTCTTTCTTGCCGGGAAAAACCGTTTCCGGATCATTCTGACGCAGGGGCTGAATCGACAGATCCGCCGTATGTGCGAGTCCTGTGGATATAAAGTGACAAAGCTGGTACGGGTGCGGGTGATGAATATTGAACTGGGCAGTCTGAAGCCTGGAGAATACCGCCCGGTAAACCGGAAGGAATATGCATGCCTGATGGAAATGCTTCACAATCCTAAGAAGCCGGGAAAGAAATCTGACGTCGTGAAAAAGGCTATGCTGGGAAATGAATCTGACATTGTGAAACGAGAAGTGCCGGGAAAGAAATCTGATGTCGCGAAAAGGAAAATGTCAGAAATATCAAAGGAAGAGAAGCGGTCAGCAGGAGAAAAACAGAGACAGAGGGAGAGAAAACGTTGAAAACCATGGATCAGAAACTGGAACGAATGAAAGAGCTTTCAGCTAAACTGAAAGAGGCGTCCAGAGCATACTATCAGGATGACGTCGAAATTATGAGCAATCTGGAATATGACCGGCTGTATGATGAGCTGAGTGCGCTTGAGCAGGAGATTGGCACGGTACTCTCAGGAAGTCCGACTGTGACCGTGGGATATGAGGCTCTGGAAACGCTGCCAAAGGAGCGGCATGAGGCGCCGATGCTTTCCCTGGACAAGACCAAATCTCCGGAGGATCTGGCGGATTTTGCCGGCGACCATGAGATTCTGCTTTCCTGGAAGCTGGACGGGCTGACCGTTGTCCTTACCTATCAGGAGGGAAGCCTTTTGAAAGCAGTCACAAGGGGGAACGGCGAGATCGGTGAAGTAATTACGAACAACGCAAGAGTATTTCAGAATATTCCGCTGCGGATTCCCTATCAGGGCGAGCTGGTTCTGCGCGGGGAAGCAATCATCACTTATCCGGAGTTCGAGAGGATTAATGAGGAGATTGCGGATGTGGATGCACGCTATAAAAACCCGCGTAATCTGTGCAGCGGATCTGTCCGGCAGTTGAATAATGAGATCACAGCGAGACGTCATGTCCGTTTTTATGCTTTTGCTCTGGTGAAGGCTGAGGGAGTCGATTTTGAGAATTCCAGAAGCAATCAGATGGAATGGCTGAAAAGGCAGGGTTTTGAGACGGTTGAGTATCAAAAGGTGAGAGCGGACGAGGTGGCGGATACAGTAGCGTGGTTTGCTGAAAAAATTCAGGACTATGAAGTGCCGTCGGACGGTCTGGTGGCCATTTATGACAATATTTCCTACGGCCAGTCGCTGGGCCGCACGGCAAAATTTCCACGGGATTCAATCGCATTCAAATGGAGAGACGAGACACGCGAAACGCATTTGCGCGAGATCGAGTGGAGTCCTTCGCGTACAGGACTGATCAATCCGATCGCTGTTTTTGACCCGGTGGAGCTGGAGGGCAGTACGGTCAGCCGCGCGAGCGTTCACAACCTCAGTATTATGAAATCGCTGAAGCTCGGTATCGGAGACTTAATCACTGTATATAAGGCGAATATGATCATTCCGCAGATAGCGGAAAACCTGACAGGGAGCGATAACATTGAAATTCCGAAGATTTGTCCGGCCTGTGGCGGTACGACTGAGATCAGAAGCGCGAACGACGTGGAGACTCTGTATTGTAC